>NZ_JABXXP010001307.1 GCF_013376155.1 Nguyenibacter vanlangensis | reverse complement strand
GCAGTGACGGCCCGAAAGGCCGCTCCGGTGGTCGAAGCGCCGAAGCCCGTGGCCAAGGCCAAGAAGGCTGCGATGGCCAAGCCGGCGAAGGCCGTCCCCGCCAAGGCGCCGGCCGCGAAAGCCGCTCCAGTGAAGGCTGCTTCGGCTAAGGCAGCTCCGACGAAGGCGGCTCCGGCGAAGGCCGCCCCGGTGAAGACTGCTCCCGCGAAGGCCGCTTCCGCAAAGACCACTGCGGCAAAGACCACTCCGGCGAAAGCCGCTCCGGTCAAGGCGCCCAAGGCCGCCAAGGCCGCCACCAAGAGTGTGGCCGCGAAGCCCGCGCCGAAAACCGTCACGAAGGCTGCCGCGAAAGAACTGGTGAAGGCTCCGACCAAGTCGTCGGCCAAGGCCCCCGCCAAGAAAGGCGTCGCGAAGTCCGCGCCGGTGAGCAAGCGCGCCGTAAAGGGCACGCGCACCGCCGTCGATGCGTGGCGCGAAGCGCGCGAAGCCCGCAAGCAGGT
>NZ_JABXXP010001306.1 GCF_013376155.1 Nguyenibacter vanlangensis | reverse complement strand
GGAGGGGATCGGGCGGGGTGCCGGACGGGGTATCGGGCGGGGTATCTGGCCGGGTGTCGGGCGGGATGGGGGGCATGACGCCATGCCAGCAGAGTCCGGGCGGCAAGACAATCCCGCCCGACCGCCCCCCATGGCGCGGCATTGCGCGCCGCATTGCGCGCGGCATCGCGAAGGGGCGCCGTGACAGTGCGGAACATGACAACGGGATTGCCGCAGGCTAGTGTAGCGTGCGAGAGAGTCGCCCGGGATTGGGACCCGGGACTGGAACCCCGGGACTGGAACATTGTCCGACGGCATCGTTTCGGGCCATGATCGCAACGGAGTGCGCCGCAGGCGACCACGCGGAGAATCGCGGCTTTTCATGACGGTGACACTCAGCCCTTCCTCCCGCTATCGCCAGGCCGAGGAGCCCGTCCTGATCCCCCGCACCCCGGGTGCGGGGCGCGGGCCGCACCGCCGCCATCCCCACCCGCCGGTCCGGCCATCGCAGGGACGCGAGG
>NZ_JABXXP010001305.1 GCF_013376155.1 Nguyenibacter vanlangensis | reverse complement strand
CTGGCCGACGCGGGCTTTTCGATCGCCATCCATTACCGCGCCAGCGCCGGACCGGCGCACGGTCTGATGGCCGAGATCGCGGCGCGGGGCGGCAATGCCTGCGTGCTGGGCGCCGACCTGGCCGACGAATCCCAGGTCCAGCCCCTGGTGGGGCAGGCGCGCGCGGCGCTCGGCCCCGTCGGCGTGCTGGTGAACAATGCAAGCAGCTTCGAACGCGACGAATGGGACGACGCCACCCGCGCCGGATGGGATGCGCATCTCGAACCCAATCTGCGCGCCCCCTTCGTGCTGATGCAGGAATTCGCCCGCCAACTGCCGCAGGGGGGGCAGGGCATGGTACTGAACATGCTGGATCAGCGCGTCTGGTCGCTGACCCCGCATTTCGTCACCTATACCGTGTCGAAATCCGCGCTCTGGACGCTGACGCGCAGCATGGCGCTGGCGCTGGCGCCGCGCGGCATCCGGGTCAACGCCATCGGTCCCGGCCCGGCCCTGCCCAGC
>NZ_JABXXP010001304.1 GCF_013376155.1 Nguyenibacter vanlangensis | reverse complement strand
CGCCGCACTGGCTGGCGCCGCTGATCCGCGACCTGCAGACCCATCGGGGGGCGGCGCTGCTGCATGCCGGCCCTTCCCTGGCCCCCGAGGACCATGCGCTGGTCCTGGCGGTCAACGAGGCGCTGGGCGGACGGGGACGTACCTTCGACCTGATCGACCCGACCGCCTATCGCAACGTGGACATGGCGTCCGACATGGCCGCATTGCTGGACGACATGCAGGCCGGCCGGGTGGAGGCGCTGCTGGTCCTGGACAGCAACCCGGCCTTTACGCTGCCCGGCTTCGCCGACGCGATGGCGCGGGTGGACCTGACCGTCGCCCTGGCCCGCGCGCCGGACGAGACATCCGCCCTGGCACGCTGGTCCGTGCCGCTGGCCCATGATTTCGAATGCTGGGGCGATGCGCGGGCCTTCGACGGCACCGCCACGATCATGCAGCCGCAGGCGCTGCCGCTGTTCGGCGCCGTCAGCGCGCCGGCCATCCTGGACGCGCTGACGGGAC
>NZ_JABXXP010001303.1 GCF_013376155.1 Nguyenibacter vanlangensis | reverse complement strand
CCATCAGGTCGGCGAGGCGCACCAGCACGCCGCGGCCCGATTCGACGCGCTCCAGCGCGCTCTGCAATTCGGCGATGGCCGAGGCGTCCAGCACCAGCGGGGCGATCTCACCCCCGGTTCGATTGGTCATTCCCCGTTCCTCCTGCCCGCATCCGGCCGCGTCCGCGCCCGGGCGCCGCCCGCCGGCATGGCGTGGCGGCGGATCCACAATGCCCCGCCAATCGGAGCGAAACCTGCCTGTACGTCCATATTACCCCTCTCGCAAATGCGCCGTCACGCCGTATATGGTTGTGATTGCAGGGACGACATGGCCGCGCCGCCCGCTGGGGACGCGGCCCTGGTCCGACGAGACATGCGTTGACGAGACATTAGGTTGACCCGGACATACGTTGACCTGGGGGAGACGACCGCCCTTTACATACGGCCGCATGCAAGGAGATCCGAATGGACCCGATGATAGCCACACGGCGCCCCGGGCGCCCGCGCCTGGCGCCCCTGCTG
>NZ_JABXXP010001302.1 GCF_013376155.1 Nguyenibacter vanlangensis | reverse complement strand
CATCGGGCGGGCGTCGGCGCTGGCCGGACATCGGCTGGTGCGCAAGCATGCCTTCGACACCATGGCCAGGATGATGGCGACGGTGCATGAGGGGCGCGAGGGCTTTCTGGTCGCCGTGAAGGGCGCGCCCGAAACGGTGCTTGGGGCCTGCGCGCGCGTGATCGCCGGCCAAGGGGATGTCGCGCTTGATGAAGCCGCGCGTGCCGAATGGCGCGACCGTGCCGGTCATCTGGGCGAGCAGGGCCTGCGCGTGATCGCCTGTGCGATGAAGACCGTGCCGCGGGCCGATGCCGCGCCTTATGACGGGCTCGTTCTCGTCGGCCTGATCGGCCTGGAAGACCCGGTGCGTGCCGACGTGCCGGACGCGATCGGGGATTGCCGCCGTGCCGGCATCCGCGTCGTCATGGTGACGGGCGACCACGCCGTGACGGCGCGCAGCATCGGCCGTGCCGCCGGGCTGAGCGATGATGCCGGCGAAGCGGTCGATGGCGGGGGGATCACC
>NZ_JABXXP010001301.1 GCF_013376155.1 Nguyenibacter vanlangensis | reverse complement strand
AGCGCCGCGACGGGATCGGTCAGCCTGATCAGCCCCTCGCCGGGGCGCAGATAGAGTTCGGGATCCGGCAATGCGGCGTCGGCGGCGCGCGGCCGGAAGCGGATCCGCGCGCCGATGTCGATTTCGGCCGCGTCCGATGGCGGCACCTGGACCTCGAGCCGGCCGTCACGCAGGGAATGGGTGGCGCCGTCGGGCACCAGCGGGTCGAGTGCCAGGATCTCGCACCGGTCCTGCAGCGGCAGGGACAGTCTGAGCCGCCGGGTCCGACCGGTCGGCGGCGCGTGGCGCAGGTTGAAGGTACGGCGCAGGGTGACGGTGATGTCGGGCCCGGGTTCCTCGACAAGCGCGCCGACCAGCCGGCGGCTGGTGGCGACGTAGTGATCGTCCCAGAACGGGTCGTGCCCGTGCCAGCCGGCCGATTTCAGGTGGTGCACGACCTCGACCGGATCGAACAGGCGGCGGCCCGCGTCGTCGCGGCGCACGCCCAGCCCGGATGCCGCCCA
>NZ_JABXXP010001300.1 GCF_013376155.1 Nguyenibacter vanlangensis | reverse complement strand
CAGATAGGCGTCGGGCACGCCCGGCGCGGCCGATTCCAGCAGGCGGCCGATCCCCGCGCGCCACTCCCCGGTGCGTCCGGGCTGTTCGCCGGTCAGGTCGTAGCGGCCGATCCCCGCATGGGTATCCAGCACCGAAAACGCGGCCGGCTTGCGCGCCAGCGCCTGCAGGATCAGCACTAGCAGGACATGCTTCATGCAATCGGCGAAATTGCCGGCATGAAAGGCGTGACGGTAGTTCATGCGCGGTGATTCACATCGAATCGGGGCACATCGAAGAGGGGCGCATCGATGAAGATGGGGCACGCCCATGAGGAGGGGCGAACCGCTCGGCCATCTGCTCCAGCGGCCAGCGCGGCCGGGGCAGCAGGTCCAAATCCTGTCCGGCCGGCAGGCCCAGGGCCCGGCAGGCGCGGATCGTCTCGATCGCGGCCCAGCCCACCATGACGGCATTGTCGGTGCACAGGCGCAGCGGCGGCGCGGCGAAGGGCAGGCCATGCGTATCCGCC
>NZ_JABXXP010001299.1 GCF_013376155.1 Nguyenibacter vanlangensis | reverse complement strand
AGGTTGCCCCCCCCAAGGTCGCTCCCGGCGTCGCTCATGGATTCGCCCCGGCGGCCACGCCGGCGCCCCTCTCACGGGTCGGCCGTCCGCGCCGCGTCGTCGCCCAGGTCGAGGCGCCCGAACCCGAGCCGGTGAAATGGTGGATCAAGAAGAAATAACCACTCTTCACACGGACATGATTCCCGCTCCGGGCGGCCGGTTCGCCGTCGTCACGGTCGTCGCCAGCACGGCCGCCGCCATCGCCATGCTGATGATGGGCCCATTGCTCGACGGGCTGCTCCTGCTGCTGCGCGACGTGTTCGGCGTGCTGGCGCTGCCGTTCACCTTCCTGTTCGGCATGGCCGGCAACACCGACCATGCCGCGCGCCTGGACCATGTGATGGGCGGCATGGGGGCCGGCCTGCCGCGCCACCCGGCGCGCGCGCTGGGGGCTACTGCGCTCTGTGCGCTGAATGTCGTGCTGTTCCTGCTGGCCCATTTTTCGCAGGCACCCGGCACGGGCGCCC
>NZ_JABXXP010001298.1 GCF_013376155.1 Nguyenibacter vanlangensis | reverse complement strand
CTGCACCCCGCGCGCGCCGCGCAGGCGAAAGCCCAGGCTTTCCGCCACCTCGTCGCCCAGCGCCAGCGCATCCAGCGCCCGCGCGGTCGTCAGCATCAGGATCCAGCCGGCGATGATCCCGGGCAGGCTGACCCATACATGGGTGAAGGTCCGGTCGGTCAGCGACCCCATGACCCAGCGCATGATCTCGAACGACGCATAGGGGCTGGGCATCAGGTTCAGCGCCAGCGCCGTCAGCGCGGCGGCGAAGCTGCTCAGCGCGGCCCCGGCCAGCAGCAGGACCAGCGCCCCGCCCTGCCCCACCAGGCCCATCAGCAGCAGCACCGCCAGCAGCGCCCCGGCCAGCCCGCCCAGCGGCAGCATCAGCACCGACACCGCCGTCAGCCCGGTATAGAAGACCAGGACCGACCCCAGGGCCGCGCCGCCCGATACCCCCAATATGCCCGGATCGGCCAGCGGATTGCGCAGATAGCCCTGCAGCACCGCGCCGGACAGGCCCAGCGTGCC
>NZ_JABXXP010001297.1 GCF_013376155.1 Nguyenibacter vanlangensis | reverse complement strand
GCCGGTCCAGCAGGTGGGCCAGCAGGCTGTGCCCGCCCGCCCGGAGCAGCGGCTTGTCCCCGCCGCCCATGCGGGTGGCCAGGCCGCCGGCCAGAATCACCACGGCAAAGCGCATTGTTTTCGTCCTCGACCCGTTTGGGGAGCGTACGACGCCGCCTGCCCCGATACTTGTCATCATAGGGGATTGGGGGCACCTGTACGCGATATTCAGCGGCGCGTCATCGGCGCCGGACCACAGGAACGAGGATGCCGCCGCGCATGCACGCACCCGCCATCATGGGGATTATTGGACGCAGCGGCGCGGGCAAGACCACGCTGATCGAACGGCTGCTGACGGTGCTGGGACGGCGCGGGGTGCGGGTTTCGACCATCAAGCACGCGCATCACGGATTCGATATCGACCGGCCCGGGAAGGATTCCTGGCGCCACCGGGCGGCGGGCGCGCGCGAGGTGCTGGTGGCGTCCGGCACGCGCTGGGCGCTGCTGCACGAGGCGCCTGACGGGGAAG
>NZ_JABXXP010001296.1 GCF_013376155.1 Nguyenibacter vanlangensis | reverse complement strand
ACTTTCCCGGACACCCGACCGCACATAGACATTCGCCTGGTTCGCGGCGTAGGTCTTGTGCAGCTCCACATCCGAGACGTCGTAGGCGTCGCTGATCGCCACCAGGACGCGATTCACCACGTCGGGATGCCCCGTCAGCGCCACGACATGTGCGGGCTGCGCCACGAGAGGCTGTGTGACGCCGACGGCCGCCAGCGTTTCGGCGACACGCGCCTGCAGAGGCGACGACGACGTCACACCCTCCGCGCCGACGAGGATGAAGGGCGCGAGCGCATGGGCGATCTTCGTGCCGTCGGCGACGGACAGTGCGCCGGCGGCGACCGCCGCGGTGATGATGCCGAAGCTTTCGCCCGTAAAGGCCGCGAAACGGATCTCCGCCCCGCTTCGCCGTGCAGCATCGACAAGATAGCGGTGCAATGCGATCCCATGGACCAGCAGCGCGGCCCCCAGGAACGCCTGCCGCTCGATCCGGTCGTCGGGTATGTTGGCTTCCTGCAGAACGAGACGT
>NZ_JABXXP010001295.1 GCF_013376155.1 Nguyenibacter vanlangensis | reverse complement strand
CGCGCGCCTCCTGCCGCGACATGACCGATCGCGGCCCCGCTGCCGACGCACCCGATACGCCGACCCATCCGCGTATCCAGGAACCGGCGATCCTGCTGATGATCCTCGTCCTGTCGATCGGCGGGGCGGTCGTGGGGCTCCAGCTTCTGGTCACGCTCGGCGTCACGCCCAATACCGGCCTGATCGGCGCGCTGGTGGCCATGACGCTGGGGCGGCTGCGCCTGCCGGGATTCCGCCGCTATCGGTCGGTGCATGTCCAGAACCTGGCCCAGAGCGCGGTGTCCGCCGCATGCTTCGGCGCCGCGAACGCCATGCTGCTGCCGATCGGCATTCCGTTTCTCCTGGGCATGCCCGGCCTCGTGTTCCCGCTGTTCGCCGGGGTCACGCTTGCGACCTTTCTCGATGCCTTCCTGCTCTATCGCCTGTTCGGCACGCGCGTCTTTCCCGCCGATGGCGCCTGGCCCGCCGGCGTCGCGGCGGCCGAGGCGATCCAGGCCGGCGATCGCGGC
>NZ_JABXXP010001294.1 GCF_013376155.1 Nguyenibacter vanlangensis | reverse complement strand
GGACCGTGGCCAGTGCGCGGGGCGCCGAGGTGACGATCGCCCAGCGATCGGTGGGCAGCGCGCGGACGAAGGCGTCGGCGCCCGGCAGGGCGATCGTGCCCTCGGCATCCGCGATTTCGGCCTGGGTGATGCGGTCGGCCTCGTGCTCGGGGTCGATGTCCGGCAGGTTCAGCCGGCGGATCGTTTCGACCGCGCGGACGCCGTGCAGGACCTTCAGCACCGAATCCGGCACCAATCCATGCCCTTCGGCCCAGCGGCTCCAGACGCGATTGGCCGAGGCGATGCTGTCGAGCAGCGTGCCGTCCATGTCGAACAGGAAGGCCGCGTAGGCACGTTGCATCGGCCAGAGGGGCATCGAGAGGGGCGGCTGAAGGGGCGTTTCGTGCTGCATCCTGTCGTGCCTTTTCGTGTCTTGCCGTGTCGTGCGCGATGTCCGGGCGGTCTGGGCAGACTAGCCGCAGGTGCGGCACGCCGCTACCCTGCGCGGCCGGCGGCGGCGTGCCGCCGGC
>NZ_JABXXP010001293.1 GCF_013376155.1 Nguyenibacter vanlangensis | reverse complement strand
CGGGTCCAGGCCCATCAGGTCGTGCAGCGCGTCGCGCGTGGCGCGGCAGACCGCGGCGGCGGCGTGCGAGCGCAGCGGAGAGACGATGACGTGGCTATCGGCGCCGGGGAAATCCACCTTGCGCCTGGCCTGGGGCGGCGTGCCGAGCTGGTCGAACATGGCCAGCATCGCGGCGACCGAAACCGTCGGGTCCTGATGAGCCGGGTCGCGATCATAATAGCCCAGGAACACCGGCGCGGTGACGCGCCGGAAGGTCGCCCGGGTCATCTGCCCGCGCGTCAGTTCGGCCAGCGCGACATAGCCGTCCAGATGGACGTCGCCCGTCCAGATCGGGCCCATGGCGGGTTCGTGCGTCACGGCCTGGCCATGATTATGCGCCAGCCACATCAAGGGCACGCCCCAGGGCCAAAATAGCGGGTCCAACCGGTCGTCGCGTTCGCGCACCAGGGGCGACCACAGCACCAGCCCCGCGACCGCCCGCGGATGCTGGGCCGCCAGCGCCTGCGCCAG
>NZ_JABXXP010001292.1 GCF_013376155.1 Nguyenibacter vanlangensis | reverse complement strand
CCTGCGGCCGGCCGGCGGGCGACAGGAGCGCGATCTGCAGCCTGACCAGCCCGTCGGCCAGGCGCGGCGTCTCCCGCAGGCCGTAGAAGGTCTGTGCCCGCGCCGACGCGGTGGGCACGGGCTGGGTATAATCGACCGGCACCCGACCGCCCGGTAAATCCAGATGCGTCGGCAGCGCCTTGTCCAGCCAGGTCAGAGCGCCGTACTCCACCCGTCCGCGCAGCATGGCCAGCACGTCCAGCGCCGCGACCTCGGACAGGCGAGTCAGGCCGGTCAGCCACGGGGCCAGCCAGTCTCCAGCCTCCGCCGCCAGGGCGGCATCCGACAGGTTCGGCAGCTCCGCGTGCCCTGGCAGGGCGCGGGCCAGCGCCACGCGGGCCTGGAATTGCCGCGCCGCCGGGGTCCAGCCCAGGCTGGTGTCCAGCCGATCGGTCACCTGGCGCAGCAGCAATGCCGCGACATCGTCGGGCGAGGCCGCGACCGTGCGGTCGCGCAGCACCAGCGCCCCCAG
>NZ_JABXXP010001291.1 GCF_013376155.1 Nguyenibacter vanlangensis | reverse complement strand
CCGCCCTCCGGACTTCGCAGACCGGGTCAACCGGGCCGATGCAAGGGCATGCTCATGCGCCAGCCAGGCACGCAGATCCGCCAGCGCGAGTCGGTCCAGCACCGCCAGGTCGACCGCGTCGCCGACATGCGGGCCGATGAAATCCAGAAACCGGTCCAGGTCGCCGCGATAGGCGTCGATCGTCCGCACCGATGCCCGCCGCTCGTCCCGCAGCCAGGACAGGAAGGCATCGCGCAGCGCCGCCCCCTCCATGCGCTCCCCCATCCGTTCCCCGGTCATGCGCCCCCCATCGCCGGCACCCGGCATCGGCGCCCAAAGCGGGCAAGACAGAACGCGGCAGGGCGGATAGAAAACCTCATGGCCAGCACGACACTAGACAAACCCGCCCCGGGGCGGAAGCCCGGGGCCGCCGCGCGCCGGCGCGTCTCCGTGCTGCTGCCGCTGCCTTTCCCCGGACCGTTCGACTACGCCCTGCCCGATGACGGCCGGCTGGACGATGTGCGGCCGGGCG
>NZ_JABXXP010001290.1 GCF_013376155.1 Nguyenibacter vanlangensis | reverse complement strand
ATGCCGCGCCGGCCCGATGCAACGCCAGCACGGTGCCGCCGTCATGCAGCACGATCAGGATCAGAGCCGCGACCATGGCGCAATCGATCGACGCCGAGGACAGGAAGGCGACGCGCAGCACCTTCATGGTCCGGCGGCGTAGTTCGTCGGCGGCGGCGGCCAGGCGCGCCGCCTCGTCATCCGTGCGGTTCAGCAGGACGATCGTTGCGATGCCCCGCACCCGGTCCAGGAACCGTGCCTGCAGCCGCGTCATCGCCAGGAACTGATTGCGCGACGCCATTGCGGCCCCGATGCCGAACAAGGCCTGGCCGACCGGCACCGCCAGGCCGCAGACGGCCATGATGGCGGCCGATCCGGGCTGGACCAGGGCGGCCAGCACGGCAATCAGGCCCGGCACGGCGATCCACAGGATCGAGGCGGGCACCCAGCGGGCAAAGAAGCCGTCCAGGGCCTCGATCCGGTCGACGGCCAGCGCAGTCAGTTCGGCGCTGTGCTGCCGCCGCAGCAGCGCC
>NZ_JABXXP010001289.1 GCF_013376155.1 Nguyenibacter vanlangensis | reverse complement strand
CGCCCGACGGCCCGCGCGCCGCCTTCGGCGTCCGCGCCTTCGCGGTCACGATCGGCATGCGCGACGTGGATTTCAGCGCCCGTCCGTTCGATCCATTCCACAATGTCAACACCCCGGCCGACCTGGCCGAAGCCGACCGCCTGGCTCCCAGGGACGCGGCACGCGGATGACGATCTTGCACCTCACGGCACGCAGCTATGGCGACGCCCGCGCGCCGGAACGCCACCCTTACGCCCAGTTCGTGCTGCCCGTCTCCGGCTGCCTCGATCTCGAAATCGCCGGCCATGGCGGCCGCCTCGCCATGGGCTCGGCCGCCTTCGTCGCCGCGGGCACCGACCATGCCCAGGCCGCGACCAGCCGGAATCGCTTCCTGATCCTCGACATGGACATGGCGCTGGTCGGCGACGCGGCGGCGGACATGCTGGCCCGCCGCCGCTTCCTGCCGCTCTCCCCCCAGGCGCGCCATCTCATCGACTTCATGCGCCTGCATCTCGATGGCGGCGCGCGGCCCG
>NZ_JABXXP010001288.1 GCF_013376155.1 Nguyenibacter vanlangensis | reverse complement strand
CTCCAGCGCCGCTTCCTCCGTCCCGGGCCTCATCCGGCCAGCACCTCCGCGACCCAGCACGGCACCGTCCGGCTGGCCGGGCCGACCATGGACCGGTCGAACAGCCCCGGTTCGGCCGGCGGACGCAGGTTGATATCCAGCGTGTCGGCATGGGCGCAGACCTGCGCCACGAAACCCGCCGCAGGATAGACCGTGCCCGAGGTGCCGATCGTGACGAACAGGTCGCAGGCCGCCAGCGCCGCCTGGATCCGTTCCATATGCAGCGGCATCTCGCCGAACCAGACGATGTCGGGCCGTAGCGACGCGGCGCCGCAACGCGGGCAGGGCGTGTGCGGCAGGCAATCATCGTCCCAGCCCGGCGTCGCGCCGCACGATATGCAGCGCACCCGGCGGACTTCGCCGTGCATATGCACGACGTCGCGGCTGCCCGCGCGCTCGTGCAGATCGTCGATGTTCTGGGTCACGACCAGGATGTCGCCCGCCCACTGCCCGTCGCGCGCGGCCCGCTCCAGC
>NZ_JABXXP010001287.1 GCF_013376155.1 Nguyenibacter vanlangensis | reverse complement strand
GCCAGTCCGAGCCCCAGCCCGCCCGTCGCGCGCGAGCGTGAGCCCTCGACCCGGTAGAACGGGGTCAGCACCCGCGTCAGTTCGGCCTCGGGCAGGCCGGGCCCGTCGTCATCGACGCGGATCCGCAGCCCGTCGGGCTGCACCGACAGGCCGATCCGCGCCTGGCCGCCATAATTGACGGCATTGTCGATCAGATTGCCGAACACCCGCTTCATCGCCAGGGGGCGCAGCCGCGCCTGCCATTGCGCCGGACCGTCATAGGTCACGTCACGTCCCTGGTCGGCGGCATCGTCGGCCAGCGTGGCCAGGATCGACGCCAGGTCGACGACGCGCGGCGCCTCGGGGTCGTTTTCGCCGGACAGGTAGGCCAGCACGCCGCCGACCATCGCCTCCATCTCGGCCACGTCGCCCTCGATCGCGCGCTGCGCCTCCTGATCGTCCAGGAACCCGGCCCGCAGCCGCAGCCGGGCCAGCGGCGTGCGCAGATCGTGCGACACCGCGGCCAGGGCCTCG
>NZ_JABXXP010001286.1 GCF_013376155.1 Nguyenibacter vanlangensis | reverse complement strand
CGCAGCTCGGCCGCCGCTGCGAGCGCGAAGCCAGAACGCGCCGCCGCCATCGCCCGCAGAACGAGGACGGGGCGACGGCGGTCCTGACAGTGCTGCATCACCCGGGTCCCGACTGGAGCCCGGTGATGCAGTTCACCCTGGCGATGCTGCATGCCGACCTGGACCGCGCGGTTCGCGCGCTCTGGTCCGGATGCGCCGCATCGCCGCACGACGTACCCCACGAGGTACCGACCAAGACCGAGAAGGAGAAAGAGGCGACATGATGAACCGGACCATTCTGGAGTCACTGCCCGCCGGCATTTCCGCTCCGGGCTATGACCCGTCCGCAATCCGCACCGGGATCGTCCATTTCGGCGTCGGCAATTTCTTCCGGGCGCATGAGGCATTCTATGTCGATCGCTGCCTGGGCCTGCCCGGCCAGCAGGGCTGGGGCATCGCCGGCGTCGGGCTGACCGGCGGCACGCGCTCGGAACGCAAGGCCGAGACGTTCCGCGCGCAGGATTGCCTCTATTC
>NZ_JABXXP010001285.1 GCF_013376155.1 Nguyenibacter vanlangensis | reverse complement strand
CGTGGCCCGGCCTTCAGCATGCCCAGGGCGCGCAGGCGGCGCGCCGGAATCCCCAGATGGGCTGCGGCGTCGCGCAGCGGCAGCAGCCGCCGCATCGGAAAGAGGTGGACGGTCGCCGTGCCGTCGTCGGCGTCATCCAGAGGGGTGCGGCCGGTCATGCCCCAACGATGTTGCGGCGAGGCGCGCAAAGTCAATCACAACCTGCCGGGCCGAGCGATGCGCCGCGCATAAGCCTTATGCTTTAGCGGCAGATGTGCCGGTTGCCGTCCGCCCCGATATAGGTGCCGGTCAGCGGCTCGAAACAGGCGCTCATCACGCAGCTATTGCCGGAGGCCAGCGGTGCGGGATTGATCCGTGCCGCCACCGCCATGTCCTCGCGCGCCGCGGCGCCGCATAAGGGCGTATCGGCCGGCGCAGACGGGTCGTTGACCAGTTGCGCCGCGTTCGCCGGAGGCGGTTCCTCGCCGGTGACGCCGGGCGCGAATTGCAGCGGCGGCCGACGCGCCGCCGTGGCTGT
>NZ_JABXXP010001284.1 GCF_013376155.1 Nguyenibacter vanlangensis | reverse complement strand
GGACCTGCCCCGACGATCCCGGATATTGCAGCAGCGCGCCGAACACCGCCTCCGCGTCCAGGTCGCGGTCCGGATCGCCGACGATGATCCGCCAGCCCATCGGCTCGGCGCGGGTGCGCAGCACCGCCAGCGTCTGCGGATGGCAATCGGCATCGACGAAGAACCCGTCCGCCTTCGACCGCGCCACGCGCCGGGCCAGCGCCATCGCCTCGGCTGCCGCCGTCGCCTCGTCCAGCAGCGAGGCATTGGCCACGTCCAGCCCGGTCAGGTCCGCGACCATGGTCTGGAAATTCAGCAGCGCCTCCAGCCGTCCCTGGCTGATCTCCGGCTGATAGGGCGTATAGGCCGTGTACCAGGCCGGGTTTTCCAGCACGTTGCGCTGGATCACCCCCGGCAGCACCGTGCCGTAATAGCCCTGGCCGATCAGCGAGGTCATGACCCGGTTGCGCCCGGCAATGGCCCGCAGCCGCGCCAGCACCGCCGGTTCGGTCAGGCCCTCGCCCAGCCCCATCGCGCC
>NZ_JABXXP010001283.1 GCF_013376155.1 Nguyenibacter vanlangensis | reverse complement strand
GGACCGCCGGCGGCGGCGTCGCCACCGGCGCGCGAGGTCACGAGCATCCGGCCGTCATGGCCTGATCCATGAGGGCCTGATCCATTAGGAAAATTCATCCGAGGTCCAACGGGGCAATGTGCAACAGGGCCTGATCCATCACGGCGCGCCGCCGGCGGCCACCGGCCGGGGCGCTGTCCCGATGTCCTGCCTTCGCGGTCCGCATGCGGATTTCAGAGAGAAGCAGTCCACCAGGATACTGTTTTAACCTGTTTTAACTTGTGTCCATTTCGGCCCCGCAATCCGGGGCCGTGCGGTTGCGGGACACTAGCACCGTCCCGCGCCCGCGTCGCCCCTTGCCGTGCCGGCGGGTATCACGACCCGGACAGCCTGCGCCACTCGGCGCGGCCTTCCTGGTCCAGCTGGGCGAAGGTGGCGTCGTCCAGCGTCAGCCCGGCGGCGGCGACGTTCTCGTCGACATGGTCGGGGCTGCCGGTGCCGGGGATCGGCAGCATCACCGGCGCGCGGCGCAGCAGCC
>NZ_JABXXP010001282.1 GCF_013376155.1 Nguyenibacter vanlangensis | reverse complement strand
GCATGCGCCGGCCGCCGGCGCGGTATCGGGACCCGGATGGATCGGCTTTCCGCAACGCGATGCGCGACTGGTGACCGGGCGGACGGCGCGGCCCCTGCTGCCGGGTTGGGTGGTGGCGGTGCTGGCCGGCGGGCTGCTGCTGCTGGGCTGGTGGCGCGAGGGAAGGTGAAGGGACGGACATGCAACGCGCGTCATTGGCAAAACGTTCATGATTGCACAGGGACGCAGTGCGATTTCCGTCGCATCCCCATGGGATCTGGACTATGAAGGGGCGCCGGCCCGACCCGCCCCCTTCTGGCGGCCAGCATCCGCCCCGGACAGGGTGCCCCTGTCATCGAGACGAGTGTCACTGAGACGATCCATGATTGCCAGAAACGCCATCCGCCTTCTGTTCATCGCGCTGCTGGCCGGCGGAGCGGTGTTTGTCGCCCCCATGCAGTTCGCCCACGCCCAGAGCGACGACGACGCGGAGGCCGAGGCCGTGGCGGCCGACGCCGCCAAGCAGGCCGAGGCCCGCC
>NZ_JABXXP010001281.1 GCF_013376155.1 Nguyenibacter vanlangensis | reverse complement strand
CCAGCCGCGACGGCACCGCGATCGGCCTGTCGCAGGAACTGCCCTTGGTGCACAGGCGTCCGCCATTGGCCGGATGCGCCGCATCGCCGCGCACCCGGGCGATGCGGCCATCCTCCACCTCCATCACGACGCCGCAGCCGACGCCGCAATAGGGACAGGCCGTGCGGATCTCCTGCCGCGCCATGCTCAGGCCGGGATCAGGTCCGGCGCCGCCTCGGGCACGCGGGCGCGGATTTCCACCTTGCCGTCCGTCAGGCGGGCCTCCCAGGTCCGCAGGCGCCGCGACGCATCCTCCAGGCACACCCCGTCGACCAGGCGGAAATGCTGCTTGTACAGCGGCGACGCCACCACGATCTGCCCCTTCAGGTCGCCCACGATCCCGCGCCCGATGACATTGGCGCCCGAGAACGGGTCGTGATTGTCTACGGCATAGACCTGGGCCGCCACGCCGCCCTCGGCCGGCAGGTAGAACAGCGCGACCTGCGCCCCGTCATGCCAGGCGACGACGCCCGAGCGCG
>NZ_JABXXP010001280.1 GCF_013376155.1 Nguyenibacter vanlangensis | reverse complement strand
CAGCGCGATCAGCGCCTGCACCAGCAGGTCGCCGTCCAGCCGGGCGACGATGTCGGGCATGGGCGGATGCAGGCGCAGCGCGACGCCCTGCCCCTCCCACATGCCGTGGAACAGCCGTCCGACATCTTGCAGCATCGCCCCGACCGACAGGGCGCGCGGGGCCACGGGCGGCAGGCGCGCCAGATGCCGGTATCCCTGAACGAACCGGTCCAGCCCCTGGATGCGGCGCAGGATGGTCGCCACCGCCAGCGCGGCCTCGGGCATCGCCGCCGCGTCCCCGCCGGCCAGCATGTCCTGCGCGCTTTCGGCCAGCGAGGACACCGGGGTCAGCGAATTCATGATCTCGTGGCTCAGCACCTGCAGGACCTCGCGCAGGGCGGTGGCCTCGCCCGCATTCAGCTCGGCCTCGATATCCGTCAGCGCCACCAGCCGGGCCAGGGGACCGTGCAGGCTGGCCTGCGCTACCGACAGGGCGTAATGGCGCGCCCCGCCCGGACGGTCCAGCCGCACCACAGCCCG
>NZ_JABXXP010001279.1 GCF_013376155.1 Nguyenibacter vanlangensis | reverse complement strand
CACCCTGCGCGCCCGCCGCGAACAGCTCGGCTGGGCGCTGCCGGACGTCGCCACCTGGCTGCGCATCCGTCTGCCGACCCTCGAAGCGCTGGAGGAGGGCCGCGTCCAGGACCTGCCGGGCAATGTCTACGCGATCGGCTTCCTGCGCACCTACGCCCAGGCATTGGGCCTGGATGCCGAATCCCTGGCCGCCCGCTTCAAGACCGAGACCAGGGGCAGCATCGACACCAAGCCCGAACTCTCCTTTCCCGAACCGGTGCCCGAACGCACCATGCCCGCCGGCGTCATGGCGCTGCTCGGCGGGGTGGTAATCGTCATCGCCTATATCGGCTGGTACCGCATGACGGACGTCCAGCCGCCGCCGCAGCCCGTCCCGTCCGTGTCATCAGCCATTCCCGGCCTGGTCCGCCAGGGGACGACCTCCCCGCAGGTCGCCTCCGTCCTGCCGCCGGAACGGCCCACCGCCCCGCCGCAGCCGCTGTCCAGCGCCGAGAAATCCGCGATCACCGCCGACGACAT
>NZ_JABXXP010001278.1 GCF_013376155.1 Nguyenibacter vanlangensis | reverse complement strand
CCGAGGATGCCGCGCTGTCGGTGGCCGGGGTGACCAACAGCAATGGCGGGTCGGCCACCGCCAGCCTGTCGGACATCGTGCTGATGAGTTCGGCCGGGTTTTCGGGCCGCTATGCGCGCAGCGGCCATTCGGTGTCGGCCAGCGTACTGGCCGGGCACGGCACGGGCATGCAACGCGACTATGATTATCACAGCACGGTGCATCTGGCCGACCTGGACGATCCCGCCGCGATCGGACGCAGCGCCGGCGAGCGCACGGTCGCGCGGCTGAATCCCGGCCGGCCGCGCACCGGCAGGATGGCGGTGGTGTACGATCCGCGCGTGTCGGCCAGCCTGCTGGGGCATCTGGCCGGCGCGGTCAACGGCAACGCGATCGCGAGGGGCACGTCCTTCCTGAAGGACCGGATGGGCCAGCGAATCATGCCGGCCGGCCTCGACATCCTGGACGACCCCACGCGACCGCGCGGCCTGGCGGCGCACCCGTTCGACGGCGAAGGCGTGCGGAGCGGCGTGCTGGAGATC
>NZ_JABXXP010001277.1 GCF_013376155.1 Nguyenibacter vanlangensis | reverse complement strand
CGATCTTCGACGCGATCGGCAAGGCGACGATCCATGCCGGCCCGTCGGGCAGCGGCGCGAAGCTGAAGCTGGTGGTCAACGGGATCATGGGCGCGACCCTGGCCGCGGTGGCCGAGGGCGTGGCCTATGGCCTGGCCGCCGGGCTGGATCGCGACATGCTGTTCGACACACTCGATTCCGTGGCCGTGATCTCACCCCATCACAAGCGCAAGCTGAAGGCCGCCCGCGCCGGCGACTTCACGCCGCAATTCCCGATCCGGCTGATGCAGAAAGACATGCGCCTGCTGCTC
This sequence comes from Nguyenibacter vanlangensis, assembly GCF_013376155.1. Lineage (GTDB taxonomy): Bacteria > Pseudomonadota > Alphaproteobacteria > Acetobacterales > Acetobacteraceae > Gluconacetobacter > Gluconacetobacter vanlangensis. Next base: position 234 of record NZ_JABXXP010001277.1, on the reverse strand, counting down.
ACCGACGCGGCGCGGCTGGCGGCGCCGGCGGTCACGGTGGCGGCGGCGACGCAATTGCTGTCCCTGACCCGGCGCGCCGATGCCGACGCCGATTATTCGGCGCTGTTCGCGGTCCTGGAGCAGATCGTCACGTCACCCTGACGGTCAGATCCGGCCGCTGAGCATGGCCGCCATGACGGCCAGCCGGTCGCCCAGGCCGCGTCCGGCCGCCCGCCTGCCATCAGGGCGCGCCAG
>NZ_JABXXP010001276.1 GCF_013376155.1 Nguyenibacter vanlangensis | reverse complement strand
CATGGCCTGGGCGCGGGCCGGGTGGGGCGTGGCGGAGAGGGTGGCGAGGAGCGCGGCCGTGCCGGCGGCGGCCCGGAGGGAAATACGGGTCATGCCACCACCACGGTGCGGAACATGCCGACCTCCATGTGGTAGAGCAGGTGGCAGTGATAGGCCCATAGGCCGGGCACGTCGGCCGTGACCAGGTAGCTAAGCCGTTCGCCGGGCTTGACGGTGATGGTGTGCTTGTAGGGCCGGTGGGCGCCCTGGCCGTTTTCCAGCTCGCTCCAGAGTCCGTGCAGGTGGATCGGGTGTTCCATCATCGTGTCGTTGACCAGCACGAAGCGCACGCGTTCGCCCAGGCCCAGGCGGATCGGCTGGGCCTCGGAGAATTTGCGGCCGTCGAAGCCCCAGATGAAGCGTTCCATATTGCCGGTCAGATGCAGGGTGATGTCGCGGGCGGGCGGGCGCGGATCGGTGCCCGGGCACGTGGCGCGCAGATCGGCATAGGTGAGGACGCGCCGGCCGTTGCCCGCGAGCCCGTC
>NZ_JABXXP010001275.1 GCF_013376155.1 Nguyenibacter vanlangensis | reverse complement strand
CACCAGCCCCAGGTCGCGCCGCCCCAGCCGCTGCGCGGCATTCAGCGTGGCGCAGCGCAGCGCCTCGACCGGGTCCATGCCGTACTGCACCAGCCGGCGCAGCAGATGCACGATCCCGCCCTGCGCCACCAGGTCGTCGGGAAAGATGTCGTCGGTGCACAGGGTCACGGTCTGCGGCACCCGGCCGATCTCCCGGAACGCCGCGACCGCCTCGGGCAGCACCGGCTCGTGCGACACGCGCAGTTCCAGCGTCATCCCCGCCCGCAGCTTCGACAGGATGTCCTGTCGGTCCGTCAGCTCATGGTCCGATTCGATTCCCCCCGCCGCGAAGGCCTGCAGCGCCGGCCCCTCCAGCCCGCGCGCATGGCCGCAGACCAGCTTGCCGCTCTCCAGCCCCGCCTGGACGATCCCGCTCATGCGCGGCGCGCGCTCCAGCACGCCGCGCATGTCCATCACTTCCGCCACGCCGATGATGTCCGGCCAGGACAGCATCTCGCGCATCGCCCCGGCGTCGAAATCGGCGC
>NZ_JABXXP010001274.1 GCF_013376155.1 Nguyenibacter vanlangensis | reverse complement strand
CCCGCGCGTCCGACCAGGGCAGGACCTTGCGCTGGTGGCGCATGTCGTCGCACCCGGCGGCGGGCAGCAGGCAGAGCACGGCCAGCAGAAGGCGCCGCCGATCTCTCATTCCCGACGCTCCTCTCGCACACCGGCCTGTTGCGTATCGGCCGCGTATTCCTCGATGCTCGACGCGCCTGCCGCGCCCAGCAGGTCGGCGATCCGCGCTGTCGCCGCGTCGTCGGGGGCCGCGACCGCGACGAACCAGTGATCGATCATCGCCCGGCGGAAGGACGGGTTTTCGTCGACCGGGTCATAGAGGCGCAACAGCCGGGCAGCGACCAGATAGCCCGCGAAACCGCTCAGCATGGCGCCCATGAATCCGGCCTCCAGCGCGAAGGGAATATAGGCCGGCCAGAAGAAATGCGGCCGTCCGCCGATATCCAGCGGATACGCCGCCACCGTGGCATAGGATTGCAGGCCGAACGCGCCCAGCGCGCCGCCCAGCCCGCCCAGCAGCATGACGACCGGCAACCGCGACCCGCCTCCCGT
>NZ_JABXXP010001273.1 GCF_013376155.1 Nguyenibacter vanlangensis | reverse complement strand
ACTGGCCGGCCTTCTATGTCGCGCTGTCGGTCGCCGCGATCGTCGTGGCCGCCACGATCTGGCTAGCCTACGCCTATGCCGAGCGGCTGATGGCGCTGCTGGGCGTGACCGGCGCGCGCATCGTCTCGCGCCTGGCCGCGCTGATCCTGCTCTGCATCGGGGTGCAGATCCTCTCGTCCGGGATCAAGGGCCTGGCGCTCGGCATCGTGCGCGCCGCCGTCGGCTCAAGCTGACTTGGAGTGTGTTAGGGCCTGCTTCAGGAATGGCGCGATCACCGCGCGCAGCGCCGGAATCACCTCCTCGGCGAACCACGGGTTGCGCCGCTCCCACGCGCCGGTGCGCCATGACGGATGGGGCAGGGGGAAATACCGCGGCAGCAGGTCGCGATAGGCCCGTACCCGGTCCTCGACCCGCCCGGGTCCCAGTACCGCCGCCTGCGCGTAAGCGCCGACCAGAAGGGTCAGCCGCACCTGCGGCATCGCCGCCAGCAGCCGCGCGCGCCACAGCGGCGCGCATTCCGCCCGTGGCGGC
>NZ_JABXXP010001272.1 GCF_013376155.1 Nguyenibacter vanlangensis | reverse complement strand
CGCCCAGCGCGTTGCGCGGGGTATGGCACGCGCCGCAATGGCCCAGCCCCTCGACCAGATACGCCCCCCGGTTCCAGGCGGCCGAGCGCGCCGGATCGGGCACGAACGGCGACGGGTCGTGGAACAGCGCGTTCCACCCCGCCATGATCGGCCGGATGGCGTACGGGAAGGCCAGCCTGGTCTGCGGCACGACGTTCCGCACCGCCGGCTGCGCCATCAGATAGGCATACAGCGCCTGCATGTCGGCCTCGTCGATCTTCGCGAAGGCCGTATAGGGAAAGGCCGGATAAAGATGACGCCCGTCGCGGCTGATCCCGTGGCGCATCGCCCGGGCGAACGCCGCATAGGACCAGCGCCCGATCCCCGTCTCCTCGTCCGGCGTCAGGTTGGTGGAATAAATGACGCCGAACGGCGTCTCCAGCGCCAGCCCTCCGGCATTGACCACGCCGCCCGGCGCGGTATGGCACACCGCGCAATCACCCGCCGCCGCCGCCTGCCGCCCGCGCTCCACCAGCGCATCCGAAAATAGCG
>NZ_JABXXP010001271.1 GCF_013376155.1 Nguyenibacter vanlangensis | reverse complement strand
ATCGCCACCCGCCGATCGGCGGACGCGGCCTCTACCGCCCGGCCGCCGCCGAATCCCTGGCCCGCACGATCGCCCAGGCCGCCGAGGTCCGCATCCCCGATTTCGCCATGCCCATCCGCAACCTGTCGGGCGGCAACCAGCAGCGCCTGGTCGCCAGGCGGGAAATCCGCATCGCCCGCCGGGTGCTGGTCGCCGCCTATCCCAGCCGCGGGCTGGATATCGGCGCGATCGCCACCGTGCTGCGCTACCTGACCGACCTGCGCGACCAGGGCGTGGCCGTGGTCCTGGTCTCCGAGGATCTCGAGGAATTGCTGAACGTCGCCGACCGCATCGGCGTGCTCTTCCACGGACGGCTGATGGCGACCATCGACGCCGCGACGGCGGACATGGAAACGATCGGCCTGCTGATGGGCGGCCGCACCGGCGCCGGAGGGACCGCGTGATGGCCACCCGACTGCAACGCCTTCCCACCATCTCTCCCGCCCGGCGCCTGGCCTGGCGCGCCGGCGCGATCCTGGCCGCCCTGCTCGTC
>NZ_JABXXP010001270.1 GCF_013376155.1 Nguyenibacter vanlangensis | reverse complement strand
AGGCGCAGCCTGTCGACCGGCGGCGCCGCCCCCGCCCCGGCCCGCATACTTGAACCAAGCAGGGCCGCCACACAAAGGGACCACAAAAAAATACCTGGCAGAAAAAATGCAGGCCGCAGAACGGCCGGCGGCCGCAACACACGCCCCATGGTTCAGATATCCCGGGGCGGGGCACCGGCCAGCGCGCGCGCCAGCGCCTCGGCCCCCTGCGAGACAAGGTCCCATGTGGTCTCGAAATCCCGGATCTGTCCGTAATACGGGTCGGGCACCGGCCGGCCGGCATGGCCCGGCACATGATCCAGCAGCAGCGACAGATGCGCCGTGGCGTCGGGCGGACGGCGCGCGCGCAAGGTCCGCAGATTGTCGTGATCCAGCGCCAGGATGTGGGTGAAGCGGCGGAAATCCTCCACGGTCACCGCCCGGGCGCGATAGCCGGAAATATCGATCCCGGCCTGACGGGCCACCGCCTGCGCCCGCCGGTCGGGCGGATCGCCCGCGTGCCAGTCGCCGGTGCCGGCCGAATCGATCCGGAC
>NZ_JABXXP010001269.1 GCF_013376155.1 Nguyenibacter vanlangensis | reverse complement strand
CTGCGACGGCAACGCGCCGGTCAGCGTGACCGACGATCCGGCCACCGACGCGATGGCGGACCAGAACACCGCCCCGCTATCCAGCGCCACCCCGATCGTGTCACCCACCGACAGGCCGACCGCCGACACCACCGGCAGAACGGCCGCACCCGCCGCCGCACCGGCGCTGCTCTGGGTCGCGGCATAGGTCTCGGATGCATGGTCCGTGCCGGCCACGCCGATCGCATAGCGTGCCTGGCCCGGCTGCAGGAACACGGTCGCCTCGGTCTGGGTCCAGACATGCACGCCCGAGACCTGCCACGCCTTGATCAGCCCGTTCAGCGCATCCAGCGCGTCCTGGAATTCATTGTCCGGCGGCGTCTCCCCGCTGGCGATCGCCCCGATCAGCCGCAGCGCGCCGTTGACGATCGAAACCGTGCCGGGATTCCAGCCTGCCGTGCCGCTCGTCGTCATGCCGCCCCCGGCCAGTTCAGCGCCGCCCCGGGCGCGCTCAGATCCAGCACCAGGTTCTGCGGCGGGTCGCCCCGCATGCCC
>NZ_JABXXP010001268.1 GCF_013376155.1 Nguyenibacter vanlangensis | reverse complement strand
CAGGCCGCGCAGCCGGTCGGCGTACGAACTGGTGTCCAGGACCGCGGCGGGCGGCACGCCGGCCTTCAGATATTGCCACGCGACCAGATAGAGCAGCGGTCCGGTGCCCATGAAGACCGGCCGCGCGCCGATGGCGCAGGCTTGGGCCTTCAGCGCGATCTGCGCGCCGCCCAGTGAAAAGACGCCCGGAATCGTCCAGCCGGGGCACGGCATGATGCGGTCGGTCGCCCCCGACGCGATGATGACGGCGGAAAAGGACAGTTCCGATACCGCGCTGCCCCGGCTGGCCAGCAGCACGTCGCTCGAAACGCCCCAGGCGGTCGTGCCGGGGCGATAGTCGATGTCAGGGAGGATGGCTTCGAAATCCCGATGCAGCGCCGTCGCCTTTCCGGCTTCGGTGCCGTACAGGCGCGCCGCCGGCCGGGTGAATCCCGGTGGCTGGCGGCGATAGATCTGCCCGCCCTGCCGGTCGTTTTCGTCCAGCACGATGGGCCGCAGGCCGGCGCGGACCAGGCGCTGCGCCGCGCGGGTGCCG
>NZ_JABXXP010001267.1 GCF_013376155.1 Nguyenibacter vanlangensis | reverse complement strand
CACCACGACCATGACCGCGACGCCGGCCACGACGCAGCCGCCCACCCCCCGGTCCGTCCGGCCGAGCACCTGCTGGTGACGGGGCAGGGGCGCGGCTACCAGCAGATGCAGCCGCATCTCGACCGGATCATGACGTCGCTGGTGGACACGCCGCAGACGATCACCGAAATCCCGAAACAGTTGATGCAGGACCAGAACACCACCAACATGCTCGATGCGCTGCGGACCGTCCCGGGCATCAGTATCGCGGCGGGCGAGGGCGCGCAGCAGGGCGACAACCTGTCGATCCGCGGCTTCAACGCGCAGAATGATTTCTATCGCGACGGCATGCTCGATTTCGGCAGCTATTATCGCGACCCGTTCGATCTCGAAACCGTCGAGGTCCTCAAGGGTCCGTCAGGCAGCCTGTTCGGGCGCGGCTCGACCGGCGGCGTGATCAACGAGGTCACCAAGCGCGCCGGCATGACGCCGGTCACCGCCGGCACCCTGTCGTTCGGCACCGACGGCACCCAGCGCCTCACGGCCGATATCGGCC
>NZ_JABXXP010001266.1 GCF_013376155.1 Nguyenibacter vanlangensis | reverse complement strand
ATCAGCCGCCCGAAAGCCTGCCGCAGGCGCAGCCGCGCGATCCGGTCGTCATATTCGCCCGGCGCCCCGCCGGACAGATGGGTGCGCCGTTCGCGATGCAGGATATCCGGCCGCGGCCAGGGCACCCGTTCGAAGACGACCAGCCGCAGCGACCGGCCCGGCACGTCCACCCCGTCACGCATCGCATCCGTGCCCAGCAGGCAGGAATTGGATTCCGAGCGGAAGATGTCGACCAGGGTCGCGTTGTCCATGCCGTCGACATGCTGGGCATAGAGCGGCAGCCCCGCATCCTCCAGTGGTTGCGACAGGCGCTGATGCACCGCGCGCAGCCGCGAAATCGCCGTGAACAACCCCAGCGCCCCGCCGCCGGCCGCCAGGAACAGGGTCCGATAGGCCCCGGCCAGCGACCCGATATCGTCATGCGCCACGTCGGTCACGATAAAGGCGCGGCTCTGCTGGCGATAATCGAACGGGCTGGCCAGGGCGGCCCGCAACGCGGGCGAGGGCAGGTGGCTGGCCCCGGTACGCGCCTCCG
>NZ_JABXXP010001265.1 GCF_013376155.1 Nguyenibacter vanlangensis | reverse complement strand
AGATCGGGACCACCGGCAACGGCCGGGCCAGCCGTGGACCATCCGCGCCGCCCGTCCCGTCGCTGGGCAGCCTGTACGCGCGCCCCGGCACCCTGACGCCGGCCGCGCTGATGCAGGACATCGCCGAGGGGATCTATGTCACCGAACTGATGGGATCGGCCATCAACGGCCTGACCGGCGATTACAGCCGCGGGGCTGCGGGATTCATGATCCGGGGCGGCGTGCTGGCCGAACCGGTCGCCGAACTGACCATCGCCGGCAACCTGAACGACATGTTCGCCCGGATGGTACTGGCCGACGACCTGGAATTCCGCCGGGCGACCAACGCGCCGACGATCCGGATCGACGACATGATGATCGCCGGAGCCTGAATACGGCCCCCGTCAGACAGGCCCCCGTCAGACAGGCCCAGCATCAGACAGGACAGGAACAGACCGCATGACCATTCCGACCCGTACCGTCCGGCCTCGCCCGGCGCGCCGTGCGGCGTTCCTGCTGCTGGGCGCGGCCCTGGCGATCGCGCAGGGCGGCCTGGC
>NZ_JABXXP010001264.1 GCF_013376155.1 Nguyenibacter vanlangensis | reverse complement strand
GGCCTCGGCCCTGTCGGGCTCGATGATCGCCGGCGGCTCGTCCTACGAGGCCCTGCGCTTCGGCGTGGCCTCCGACATGGGACGGCGCGGCATCGTGATCCAGGAGGGGCTGGGCCTGTTCGGCTCGGCCATCGTGGACCAGAACCTCACCGCCGCCCGCCGGCTGGCCCGGCTGGTCGTGGCCTGCGCCGAGGAAGGCGTGCGCTACGGCCTGGGCCTGTGCGAGGAAAGCGGCGTGGTGGCTGGCCACGACAACGCGCACCTGACCGTCATCGGCCGGCACGGCGCGGTGCTGGTGGATATCGACCTGCTGCGCACCGCCCTCCAGGGCGACGATTTCCGGACGGAAGGCACGAAACTCCACATGGCGCTGCCCGGCGACGTCATCGACCTCGATACCGGCACCGTAACGCGCGCCGCCCCCCAAACCGGCATGCCAGACGCCGATATGCCAGACGCCGATATACCGGACGCCGACACGCGGCTCGCACAGCTCGTCGGCGACCTGCTCGAGGACTGCGCCGGCCGGCGCGGCAC
>NZ_JABXXP010001263.1 GCF_013376155.1 Nguyenibacter vanlangensis | reverse complement strand
GCAACAGGGCCGAAAGCGGCACAGGCACCGCCAGGCGCGCGGGCGGCGGACTGCCTGCCAGCGACCGCCCCTCGCGCCCCGGATCACGAAACGGATGCGGAACGTCCAGGCATCCGGACAGCAGGCCGACACTGGCCATGGCCACCAGCGCGGCCATATGGCGAAGAACGGGGATACGCATCATGCGCCGCTTGTAGCACCGGCCCGGGCGATCGCCGAAATCTGATGCCCGATCGGCCCGCCACCCGCCAAAGTACGCCGCCGATGACTGAAGAAATGCCGCGTATCGCCCAGCGTATCCACACCAAGCGCCCTTGCCCGGCCGATCCCGGCGCGCCGCAGCCGTGCCACGCAATAGCCGGCCAGGTCGAACTGGTAATGTTCCGCGCGCCGCCCATCGGTAAAGAAGGCTTCGGCATCCGAGTCCTCCGCCAGCGCCCGGGCGCGCATGTCGGCCCCGACCTCGTAGCTCTGCTGCCCGATGCAGGGTCCCACGACCGCCCGGACCGTCGCCGCCGGCGCCCCCAGCCGAGCCAT
>NZ_JABXXP010001262.1 GCF_013376155.1 Nguyenibacter vanlangensis | reverse complement strand
ATGATCGACCGGCGCTACCGGCCGGCGTTGCGCGATGCGATTCCGGGGCGGGTCTGCACGCTGCAGGCGGTGGTGCGCCGGGTGGACGCGCCAGCGCGCGGTACGCGCCAGCCCTGGCGGGTGCAGATATCGGACGGCACGGGCAGCGCCGACTTGGTGTTCTTTTCGCCCTATCAGGCGCGGCAGATGGCGGTGGGGGCCACCGTCGCGGTGTCGGGCATGCTGGAGGCTTTCGGCGACCGGTTGTCGATGGCGCATCCGGAGCATCTCGTCGCGGGCGGGCGCATCGAGCGGATACCGGCGCTGGAGCCTGTCTGGCCGCTGACGGCGGGGCTGTTTACGCGCCATGTACGCGGCGCGCTGCGGGAGGCCCTGCTGCGCCTGCCTCCCCTGCCCGAATGGCTGGATGCGGCACTGGTGGCCCGGCGGCACTGGCCGGATTTCGCAACCGCGCTGCGGCAGTTGCACAGCCCCGAATCCTTTCCCGAGCTGCTGTGCGACGATGCCTGCGGGGCGGCGTGGGAGCGGGCGCGGCAGC
>NZ_JABXXP010001261.1 GCF_013376155.1 Nguyenibacter vanlangensis | reverse complement strand
AATGCCCGCGGCGTCTCCGGTTGCATAGAGGCCCGTCCGGCCGGTGCGGCCCGACGGGTCCGTTTCCGGCTCCCAATAGCCGCCGGCCGCATCGAAGCGGTGCCGCGCGCCCAGGGTGCGGGTCAGCAGGGTTGTGGGTTTCAGGCCGTGACCGCAGGCCACGGCATCCGCGCCATAGTGGCGGACCGCCGTTCCCTGCCGTCCGGTCCCCGCGACCGTGCCCGAAATCGTGCCCGAAATCGTGACGGACAATCCGTCTTCCGCCGGATGGACGGCGGCGATGCGGGCCTGATGATGGATCGGGATTCCGGCCAGGCGCAGGCGGGTCATCCATTGCGCGGCCAGGCGCAGGCGTGCCGGGTCCCATGCCAGGGTGGCGGCCAGCCGCAGCCAGTCGCCGCGCCGCCCCGAATCGATGACGGCCACGACCCGGCCGCCCAGTTCCATCACCTGATGGGCGACGGAAAAGAGCAGCGGCCCGGCGCCCGCGACGACGACGCGCCGGCCGGGCAGCGTCCCGCCGTTGCGCATCAGGATG
>NZ_JABXXP010001260.1 GCF_013376155.1 Nguyenibacter vanlangensis | reverse complement strand
AAGCTGCCCGCCATCGCGGCCCTGTTCGGCGCGGCGGACCTGGCATCGCCCGACTGCACGGGCGCCGACGACGCCTTCGCCGTGCTGCGCGGCGCCATGTTCCTCGCCGCCCACGGCGCGCGCTATCGCGACCATTACGATCAGCTCGGCCCGAACATCCGCGCGAATGTCCAAGAGGCCCTGTCCTACACGCTCCAGGACCATGCCCGCGCCGCGACCGTCCAGACCAGGATCTACCGCGCCTACCAGGCGTTCTTCACCCGCTACGACATCCTGGTCAGCCCGGCCGTCACCGTCAGTCCCCGCCCCTGGACCGAACTCTACCCGACCGAGATCGACGGCGCGCCGACCCGCAGCTATTTCCACTGGCTGGCGCTGGCCTACATGGTCACGCTGTCCGGCCATCCCGCCATCAGCATCCCCGTCGGCACCGATGCGCGCGGCATGCCCTTCGGCCTGCAGATCGTCGGGCCGCGCGGCGGCGACGCAATGCTGCTGCGGGTCGCCGCCGCGATCGAATCCGCCTTCGCCGCCACGCCG
>NZ_JABXXP010001259.1 GCF_013376155.1 Nguyenibacter vanlangensis | reverse complement strand
ACCACCAGGATCCGCGCGCGGCGGAACAGGGGGCTGTCGTCGCGCGGGCCGGTCCCGGCGCCCTCGCGCAGCAGGGCGCGGATGCGGAAGACGATCAGGTCCGGATCGGCGGATTTGGGCACGTAGGCGTCGGCGCCGCTTTCCAGGCCCTCGCGCTCGAGCCCCGGTTCGCCGCCCTCGGTCAGCATCAGCACCGGGATCATGCGGGTAACCGGGCTCATGCGGAGCTGGCGGGCCATCTGGCCGCCATTCATTCCCGGCAGGTGGTAATCGGCCACCACCAGGTCGGGGATGCGGGCATCGAGCGAGTCCAGCGCGGCCTCGCCGCTGGCGACGCGGCTGACGGTGAAGCCGTGGCCTTCGAGCATGCGGCGGATGCGCAGCGCCTGGGTGTCGGAATCCTCGACCAGCAGCAGGGTCGGCTGCGGGGCCTGTTGCTGGGCCGGTTGCGGGGGCGCGGTCATGCCGGCGCGTCCCCGGTCGTGCCGCTCTCGGCATGGGAATCGACATGGGAGACGGCGTGCGGGACGCGCGAGGCGGC
>NZ_JABXXP010001258.1 GCF_013376155.1 Nguyenibacter vanlangensis | reverse complement strand
GATCGTGCCAGCCGCGATCCCAGCCATGGTGCCAGCCGTGATCGCGCCAGTCGGCATGCGCGGCGGGCGCCGCCGCGGCCAGGCCGCCGGCGACCAGGGGAACCGCCATCAGAAGACGAACCATCTTGCGCATGTTCGCAACCCTTTCATCCTTGCGCGGGAGCGGCGGACCGCCCCTGCTTCGATAAACAGAAAACAGGGGCGCCATGGCGATTTGCGGGCCGGTTGCGGGCAGGCGTGCCCTTTTTCCGTAACGAATTGTAACGGCCGATGATCGGAACGGACCATCAGGGGTGGGCGGCGGGCAGGTCCCTGAGTCCCGCCGGAATCGCGAAGACCGCGTCGGGCTGGGCCGCGCGGCGCACGGTTTCGGCACGGACCATGACGTGGCCGTTCCGGGTGGCCTGCAACATCACGCCATCGTCGCTGTAGCAGACCTCGCTGGCCTGGCCGTCGGTGTCGGCGGTCTGCCAGGCGGTGCAGGGCTGGCCGGCCACCAGCATCGTCGCCCCGTGGATCCAGTTGCCGGGCGCGCGCTGCC
>NZ_JABXXP010001257.1 GCF_013376155.1 Nguyenibacter vanlangensis | reverse complement strand
CCGCCGGCGCGCTGGCCACGCTCTCGGTGGGTGCTGCGTTCCTGCTGGCGCTCGGCACGGCGCGCCTGCTGTTCGCGACCCCGGACCATGTCCGCCGGGTCACGCTGTGGCAATGGATGCGCCTGGACGGGTTCGCGGTGCATATCGCCTTCGTCGTCGATCCGCTCTCCCTGGTGATGACGCTGGTGGTCACCGGGGTCGGGTTCCTGATCCTGCTCTATGCCTGCGGCTACATGCACGACGATCCCGACCAGGCGCGGTTCTTCGGCTGCATGACCCTGTTCGTCGCCGCCATGCTGGTGCTGGTCCTCTCCGCCGACCTGCTCTGCCTCTATGTGGGGTGGGAGGGCGTGGGCCTGTGCTCGTACCTGCTGATCGGCTTCTGGTACCGCCAGGCCGAAAACGGCGCGGCGGCGCGCAAGGCGTTCATCGTCACGCGGATCGGCGACGTGCTGATGCTGACCGGCCTGCTGCTGCTGGCCACGCGGACCGGCAGCCTGGACATCGCCCGGGTGCTCGACCGCGCCCAGGGCCTGACGGGCC
>NZ_JABXXP010001256.1 GCF_013376155.1 Nguyenibacter vanlangensis | reverse complement strand
ATGCCGCTGGCGCGCGCCCGGGTGCTGGCCCGCCGCTTCCGGCAGAATGCCCTGCTGCTGGTGCGTGACGGCGGGCCGGCCCGGCTGGTGTTTCTGGCGTCCCTTCTGGAGGACGCCGGCAGAGGGCAGGGGAGCCGTTCCGGCCTCGGTTTCAGCCTTCGATCTGGCTGAAATCGGCGATCAGCACCGTCATTCGCCGCAGTTCGGACAGCAGGCGCAGCCGGTTGAGGCGCAGTTCGGCCTGGTCGGCATTGACCGTCACCATGTCGAAGAACCTGTCCAGGACAGGACGGAGGCGGGCCGTCGCGCGCATGGCGTCGGTGAAGCGTTCCTCGGTGATGGCGGCTTCGACCGTGGGAATGGCGTCGCCCAGCATGTCGGCCAGGGCGCGTTCCTCGGGCTGGGCATAGAGCGCCGGATCGGGCGCGCCCTCGTGCGGGCCGTCCTTGCGGTCCTCGATGCGCAGGATGTTCGCCGCGCGCCGGGTCGCCGCCAGCAGGTTCCGCCCGTCATCGGTGGCCAGCATGGCGGCCAGGGCCTCGGT
>NZ_JABXXP010001255.1 GCF_013376155.1 Nguyenibacter vanlangensis | reverse complement strand
CCCGCCGGCACGCTGCCCCTGCGTTTCGACCCGCCACGCTGGCCGGGTGACAGCGCGGTCGTCGCCTTCGGTCGGGCCGGCGAGCGCCACCCTGAATTCGAGGTGATGGTCGACCCAACCCACGCCGCAATCCTGCGCACCCGCATCGTGCCGCATATCCTGCGCGTGTTGCACGATCTGCACGCCGACCTGCTGCTGCTGCCCTACGGCCAGCAGGCGACCGGCGTGATGGGCGTGCTGCTGAGCGTGATGGCCATCACCGGGCTGATCCTGTGGTGGCCGCATCCGGCCTTGTGGGCATCGGGCAAATGGCGCCGCACGATCACCGTCTCCCCCCGGGCCAGGGGGTATCGCCTGTGGCGCGAAGCCCATCTCAGCCTGGGCTTCTGGACGTTGGGGATGATGCTGTTCCTGGCCCTCAGCGGCACGGTCCTGGCCTTCCCCTTCGCCCGCCCGCTCTTCGGCGTCCAGGGCGGCGACCGTCCGGCCCACACGCGCACGCACCATGCCGACCACACGCCCGCCGCCCCCGGCGAGCAGGGGCT
>NZ_JABXXP010001254.1 GCF_013376155.1 Nguyenibacter vanlangensis | reverse complement strand
CTTCGCGCTGCAGGATCGCGGTGCGTTCCTCGCGCTCGCGCAGGCTGTCGCGCAGCCAGGACAGGGCTTCGGAGAGCCGGTGCATCTCGTGCGACGGGCCGAGCGGCGGCAGCGGGGCCTGGCTGCCGTGCTCGGCGAGGTCGATGATGATGGCGCGGGCGACCAGGAGCGGGCGCAGCACCGAGACGCGAATGGTGCGGAGCAGGCTGCCGAGGACCAGCAGGGAGGCGCATGTCGCGATGCTGATCCAGGCCAGGTGGGTCAGGGCCTGTTGCCGCCGGATTTCGAAATGCCGGGCGATCTGGTCGATGAAGACGGCGCTGAGATGTTCGATCGAATTCATGGTCGCCACGTAGCGGCGCGTGAGATCCCGGGCGTCGATCGTGTATTGTCCCGATTGCCGCCCTTCGGCGATCACCCGGTCGAGCAGGGCGAGGCCGCTGCCGAAATAATCCGTCTGGATCGTATCGAGGAGCGCCGGCGCGGCCGCGCTGTCGGCGAACAGGCCCCGCTGCGCCAGCAGCAGGCGCCGGAGTTCGAGGACGCG
>NZ_JABXXP010001253.1 GCF_013376155.1 Nguyenibacter vanlangensis | reverse complement strand
CGCCGGATCCGCGCGCGGGCGCGCAGCAAATCCTCCTCGGCTTCCGTGAAGGCCAGGGACAGGCCCGGGGTGGCCAGCGCGCCGACATCCGCCCCCAGCCAGTCCCGGCTGGCCAGCCACATTTCGCGGCCGCGCATGGCATGGGGGATCAGTTGCGCGCGTGTCATATGCAGGGTCAGCGTGCCGGCATTGACGCCGGACGCGGCCCGGAACAGGTCCTGCCGGTCCAGAAGGGCGACGCGCATGCCCCCGCGCGCCAGGAACAGCGCCGTGGTCGCCCCCATGACGCCGCCGCCGATGACCGCGACGTCCACGGAGCCGTCGGGCCAGTCCTGAAGCGCGGTCACAGCGGGGCAGCCTTCGGCAGCGGTATGTCCGAATAGGCGAACGTGCCGGTCAGCGCCGCGAGGGGCAGGGGAAAGAAGGGCATCCGGGGCGTAAAGCTGCCGGCCTCTTCGGGCGGCAGGCCGCACGACGCGGCCAGCAGGCCACGCGCGCCGTCCTCGCACATGCGGCCCTGGCACGGGCCCATGCCGCAGCGGGTCCAGG
>NZ_JABXXP010001252.1 GCF_013376155.1 Nguyenibacter vanlangensis | reverse complement strand
CTGCTGGGGCGGCCGCGCCTGCTGCTGCTGGACGAGCCGCTGGCCAGCCTGGACCCGCTGCGCGCGCGTGAGGTCGTGGCGCTGGTGCAGGCAATCCGCAGCCGGCTGGGCATCGCGGTGTTGTTTTCGACCCACGACCTGAATCCGCTGCTGGGGGTGATGGACATGGTGCTGTATGTCGGACGCGGCGCGGCGCGGCTGGGCCCGGTGGACGAGGTGGTGACCGATCCGGTGCTGAGCGCGCTGTACGGCACGCGGGTCGAGGTGATCCGCGGCGGCGGCCGCATCTTCGTCGTCACCGACGGCTGAGCGCCCGGTTTCGCGATGCTGGCCTTCGAATTCATGCGCCATGCCTTTGCCGCGACCGGAATCGTCGCGGTGCTGGCCGGGCTGGTCGGATATTTCATGGTGCTGCGCGGCGAGAGCTTCGCCGGCCATGCGCTGTCGCATGTCGGGTTTGCCGGCGCGACCGGCGCGATCCTGCTGGGGATGCCGCCGCTATGGGGCCTGATGGCGCTGACGGTGGCGGCCGGGCTGGCGATGGGGGCC
>NZ_JABXXP010001251.1 GCF_013376155.1 Nguyenibacter vanlangensis | reverse complement strand
GGTGACGTACCAGAAGCGGATGGACGCGACCGGGATGCCGGCGGCGTCGGCGGCGGCGGGGTTTTCGCCGACGGCGCGCAGATTGAGGCCGTGGCGCGTGTGGAAGAGAAGTTGGGTCGCGGCCGCCGGCAGCAGCAGGTAGATGAGATAGACGAGGACGTTCTGGCCGAAGAAGGCCGGGCCGACGACCGGAATGGCCGACAGGAGGGGGATGGGCGCGCGGCCGAAGGTCACGGGCGAGGGAATGCCGGCGTAGTCATGGCCGATCGTGGCGGAGAGGCCGAGCCCGAGGAAGGTGACCGCGAGGCCGCACAGGACCTGGTTGGCGCGGACGATGACGGTGGCGAAGGCGAAGATCATGCCGCCGGCGGCACCCGTCAGTGTCGCGGCCAGCAGGCCGAGCCAGGGGTGGGGCGTGGCGACCACGGTGATGATGGCGACCACGGCGCCCATGGACATCAGTCCTTCGACGCCGAGATTGGTGACGCCGACCCGTTCGGCCAGGACCTCGCCCAGCGCCGCGAGGGCGAGCACGCCGCCGGCGAGCACGG
>NZ_JABXXP010001250.1 GCF_013376155.1 Nguyenibacter vanlangensis | reverse complement strand
ACCGCTTCATCGCCGCATCGATCGCGGACGAGGACCAGGCCGCCCGGGCCGCCGCCATGGCCGTGCCGGCCTGCGTGCTGTGGAACCAGTTCCTGCGCTTCGACCCCACCAACCCCGACTGGCCGGACCGCGACCGCTTCGTCGTGTCATCGACCCGTCACCGGCCGCTGCTGCACGCGATGATGCGCCTGGCGGGCCAGACCGCCGCCGGCGAGGGCGTGATCGAATACGGCGCCCATCCGGCGGTGGAAATGGCCTTCGGTCCCAGCGGTCAGGGGCTGGGGGCGGCCATCGGCCTGGCGCTGGCCGAACGGCAGATGGCCACGCGCTTCGGGCGCTCCATCGTCAATCACCGGGTCTGGGTCCTGTCCTGCGCCACCGAACTCTCGACCGGCGTCGCGCTCGAAACCGCATCGCTCGCCGCGCGCATGGCGCTGGACCGGGTGACGGTGCTGCTGGAAATCACGCCCGAGGACGCGGACGACGCCGCCGACGCGCTGGCCCGCCACGTCGCCAGCGGCTGGTCGGTCCGCCAGGTGGCCGCCGACGAT
>NZ_JABXXP010001249.1 GCF_013376155.1 Nguyenibacter vanlangensis | reverse complement strand
GCCGTCCCAGGCCGCGACCAGGACCGGCCGCGACGACAGCCGCGCCAGGCGGGCCCGGCCCGGGACCAGGTCGCGGACCTGTCTCCACCACCAGGCGAACATGTCCCTGGCGACCGTTCCGCTTGCGGTCATCGGAGACGAATGCCGGGATGCGGCGGCATGGCGGGGGCGTCTATTGCGGCATCGGATCCAGCATCGGCGCGGCGACGATGTCCGGCCAATGACGGCGATCGCCGTCGGGAAAGCGGATGTGAATGCGCACCAATGCCGGCAGGCCGTTGCCGTACCATGTCTTTTCCCAGTTCCCGTTCGAAAGATAGTCGCAGTCTATGTCGGCAATGCCCGTCAGCAGAACCCGCTGCTGCTGCTGGGGCGTCGCGGATTCGATCACGTGGCGGTAGGGCTGCCATATAAACATCAGACGGTGCCGGCCATCGACCGACAAACGGATATCCGCCTGCATGTCCTG
Source organism: Nguyenibacter vanlangensis (assembly GCF_013376155.1). Taxonomy (GTDB): domain Bacteria; phylum Pseudomonadota; class Alphaproteobacteria; order Acetobacterales; family Acetobacteraceae; genus Gluconacetobacter; species Gluconacetobacter vanlangensis. The sequence goes on along the minus strand of NZ_JABXXP010001249.1, from coordinate 82 downwards.
GCTGCCGTCCAGGGCCATCGGCAGCGTGCCGCGCAGCACCAGCCCATGGGGCCGGCCGACGAAAAGCGGCCCCTGCCGCCCG
>NZ_JABXXP010001248.1 GCF_013376155.1 Nguyenibacter vanlangensis | reverse complement strand
ATCGCCCGCGTGGCGCGCGCCATGGGGTTTGCCGAGGGGTTCGACTTCGCCTCGGCCGCCGACGTGTTCGCCGAGGCCAGCGGGTTCGCCAATCCGGCCACCGGCTACGACATTTCAGGCATCAGCCATGCGCGGCTGCGCGCGGGGCCGGTGCAATGGCCCTGCCCGCCCGGCGACCAGGCCGCGCGGCATCCGATCCGCTATGTGCCGCGGACGGGCGGGCTGCCGGTCTTTCCGATGCCGGACGGGCGGGCGGTGTTCCACCCCCGGCCCCATATGCCGTCGGGCGACTGGCCGGATGCGGATTTTCCGTTCGTGCTCAATAGCGGCCGGTTGCAACATCAATGGCACACGCTGACCAAGACCGGGCGGGTCGAGGGGCTGAATCGGCTGAATCCCGGGCCGTTCATCGAAATCGCGCCCACGGACGCGGCGCGGCTGGAGATTGCCGAGGGCGACCAGGTGGAAATCCGCTCGCGCCGGGGGCGGGCCGTGCTGCCCGCCCGGCTGTCGGACCGGGTGGCGCCCGGCACCTGCTTCGCTCCATTCCAC
>NZ_JABXXP010001247.1 GCF_013376155.1 Nguyenibacter vanlangensis | reverse complement strand
CGGATCGCATCGCCCGCCGCGCCGACCAGGCGCAGTTCCATCTGTTTGCGCGCGGCGATGGCGCGCAGGGCGTCCAGGGTCGCGGAGTCCATGTCGGCATTGGCCGCCGCCAGGGCGCCGGGGGGCAGGATGTCGGCGAACAGGCGCAGCTTGGCCGCGCGATAGGCGTCGAGCGTGCCGTGATAATCGAGATGGTCGCGGGTCAGGTTGGTGAAGCCGGCGGCGGAGAGGCGCAGCCCGTCGAGCCGATGCTGTTCCAGCCCGTGGGATGAGGCTTCGAGCGCCACGTCGCTGATGCCGCCGCCGGCCATGGCGGCGAGCGCCCGTGCCAGCGCGATGCTGTCGGGCGTGGTCAGGACCGGACCGCAATCGGGGAGGGGGACGTCGGCGATGAGGCCCAGCGTGCCGACGCTGGCGGCCTGGCGGCCCTGGAGCCGCCAGATCTGCCGCAGGAAATCGACGGTGCTGGTCTTGCCGTTGGTGCCGGTGACGGCGACGACGTGATCGGGCTGCGCCCCGGCGAAGGCGGCGGCCAGCAGCGCCAGGGCGCGGC
>NZ_JABXXP010001246.1 GCF_013376155.1 Nguyenibacter vanlangensis | reverse complement strand
GGCGCGGGCAAGAGCACGCTGCTGCGTCTGCTGACCGGCCAGGACCAGCCCGATTCCGGCGAGATCCGCATCGGTACCAGCCTGTCCACCGTCACGCTGGACCAGCAGCGCCGCACGCTGGACCCGGCCCGCACCCTGGCCGATACGCTGACGGGCGGCGGCGGCGACATGGTGCAGGTCGGCAGCGAGAAGCGCCACGTCATCGGCTACATGAAGGATTTCCTGTTCCGGCCGGAACAGGCCCGCACCCCTGTCGGCATGCTGTCGGGCGGCGAGCGCGGCCGGCTGATGCTGGCCTGCGCGCTGGCGCGGCCGTCCAACCTGCTGGTGCTGGACGAACCGACCAACGACCTGGATCTGGAAACGCTGGACCTGCTGCAGGACATGCTGGACGATTATTCCGGCACCGTGCTGCTGGTCAGCCACGACCGCGATTTCCTGGACCGCGTGGCGACGTCGGTGCTGGTGGCCGAGGGCGACGGGCGGTGGGTGGAATATGCCGGCGGCTATAGCGACATGCTGGCGCAGCGCCGCGGCATGGCGCCGCCGGGCC
>NZ_JABXXP010001245.1 GCF_013376155.1 Nguyenibacter vanlangensis | reverse complement strand
CGACAGGCTGGCGGCCAGGGGCAGCGCCGCCAGCAGGATCGGCCGGCCGGCCGCCCGTGCCGCGACGAAGGCCAGCGGGGCCAGCAGCACGAACCCGACATCGAAGAAGACCGGAAGCCCCACCGCGAGCCCGACCGTCATCATCGCCCAATGGATGTTGCGCGGCCCGAAGCGCGCGACCAGGGTGCGGGCGATGCGTTCGGCGGCGCCGGTTTCGGACACGATGCGGCCCAGCATCGTGCCGAAGGCGATGACGAAGGCGATATGCCCCAGCGCGTGGCCCGCGCCGGCTTCGAACGAGGCGACGCCGGCCGAGGGCATCCGCCCGGTCGCGACGGCCACCAGCACCGCCACGCCGAACAGCACCATGATCGGTTCCAGCCGGAAGCGGGCGATCAGGACGATGACCGCCAGGATCGCCAGCGCGCCGACGGCGACGACGAGAGGTGCGCTCATTCGGGGGGTGCGCTCATTCGGGATCGCCGAAGCCGGGGCGGGTGGCGATGGGGGACATGTGGCGCAGGGCCGCGATGTCGGGCACCGGGCGGCACAG
>NZ_JABXXP010001244.1 GCF_013376155.1 Nguyenibacter vanlangensis | reverse complement strand
CGGGTCGGGATGCGTGCCGCCGCGGGCGTTCCGCACGGTGGCGACATGGTCGATATTCACGCCCAGCCGCAGCCTCCGCGCCCCGGACGAGGGCACGGAAAGGGGTGCGGAAACAGGGGATGGGGAAGCAGGATCGCCGGTCATGCGGACCTCCGGTTGCGGCTCATCTCGCCGGCCAGGCGCAGCGCGGCCAGCAGGCTGGACGGATCGGCCACCCCTTGGCCGGCAATGTCGAAGGCGGTGCCGTGGTCCGGCGAGGTCCGCACGATCGGCAGGCCCAGGGTGACGTTCACCCCGCCCGCCATGTCGATCGTCTTCAGCGGGATCAGCGCCTGGTCGTGATACATGCACAGCGCCGCGTCATAGCGCGCCCGCGCGCGGGGGATGAACATCGTATCGGGCGCCCAGGGGCCGCTGGTCGCGATCCCCGCCGCGCGCAGGGCCGCGATCGCGGGCGCGATGATCGTCGTTTCCTCGTCCCCCATCACCCCGCCCTCGCCGGCATGCGGGTTCAGCCCCGCCACGGCCAGGCGCGGCGCGGCGATGCCGAAATC
>NZ_JABXXP010001243.1 GCF_013376155.1 Nguyenibacter vanlangensis | reverse complement strand
CCGGCCTGGCCGCCAGCAACGGCGAGGCCAGGCGCCTGATCCGCGGCGGCGGCGCGCGCATCAACGACGCGACCGTGCAGGACGAAGGCCAGATGGTCGGCACCGCCGACCTGATGGACGGCGCCATCAAACTGTCCTCCGGGCGCAAGCACCACATCCTGGTACGCCCCGCCTGAAAGCCTGCCCGGGACTGCACGCTGGCGGTGGTCCAACGCGCGTTTTCTGCGCTACGATGCTCATGGCCATCAAGGCCACTCCGCTTCGGTGCTCGAAAACACACGCCGGGCGCGGCCCTGCGGGCCGCTCCCACGCACCAGCGCACAGTCCCGGACAGGCTTTCGCCCGAACCTGCCAAACGGCGGCCGCCGTTCAGGACATCACCGCATCCATCTCCACCCATACCGCCCCGTCCCGCACCCGGCAGGCGAATCGCGGCACGCGGCAATCCGGGTTCGCCACTCCGTCCGGGCCGACATGGCGACCGTCCGCGTCGAACGCCCACAGATGGAACGGACAGACCAGGCGCCCGGCCTCGACATGCCCCGCCGACAGGCG
>NZ_JABXXP010001242.1 GCF_013376155.1 Nguyenibacter vanlangensis | reverse complement strand
GTTGCGGCGCAGCGCCCCGCCCGGCGCCACATGGCCCAGGATGGTCAGCGACAGGACCAGGGGGCCGGACGTCGCCGTGGTGTCGCCGCCGAGCAGGCTGAGCCCGTACAGCGCCTGGTCGGCATGCAGCCCTTCGGCGAAGGCGGCGAACCAGGCCTCGTCCCGTGCCGGAGGCTTGGTGACCGACAGCAGATAGCCCAGGGGGGCCGCATCCATTGCCGCCAGGTCGGACAGGTTGCAGCGCAGCAGCTTGCGCCCCACCGTATCGGCCGGGTCGTCCGGCAGGAAATGCACGCCCTCGACCATCGTATCGACCGCGACGACCAGTTCGCGTCCTGCCGGCGCGCGCAGCAACGCCGCGTCGTCGGTCAGGCCCAGCGCCCCCTCGCCCGCCAGGGCACGGAAATGCCGCCTGATGAATCCGAATTCGGGCGGCAACGCGTCGGGGGTTGGAGGATCGGATGGATGGTTGGGCATTGGGGGGCGCCGCCCGGTCAGGCCTCTTCGGCTTCCGGCGCGTTGTCGGCGGATGTGCCGGCGGCGGGCGCGGCAGTG
>NZ_JABXXP010001241.1 GCF_013376155.1 Nguyenibacter vanlangensis | reverse complement strand
CTCGGGCTTCGCCTCGGGCTGCGCGACGCGCCCCTGCGCGCGGGCCGCCGTGGCGAAATCGTCCTGCACGCTGTCCTGCCCCGCCCCGATCACGAAGACATTCCGCGATGGCCCTGCCATCTGCAGCACGTCGATGGTGAAATTCGCCGCCGTCCTGGCCAGGGGCGCCAGCGGGTGGGCCGCATACCAGCTCGATCCCAGCAGGCCGCGTTCCTCGGCCGTCCAGGCCGCGAACATCACCGTCCGTTCGGGCCGCGGCCCCGCCTTGAAGGCGCGGGCGATTTCCAGGATCGCGGCGATCCCCGACCCGTCGTCGATCGCCCCCCGCCGGATCACGGGACGGCCCTGCGCGTCCACCCCCGTGCCGAACGCATCCCAATGCGCGCCGAACATCACCGTCTCGTCGGGATGGCGCGTGCCCGTCAGCTTGCCGATGACGTTGCGGCTTTGCAGATGCGCGACCGAGACCGGAATATCGGCCGTGAACGCCGCCCCCGGCAGCGTCACCGGCCGGAACGCCGGATCGCGCGCCCGCACCCGCAGCGCCGCCAGGTCC
>NZ_JABXXP010001240.1 GCF_013376155.1 Nguyenibacter vanlangensis | reverse complement strand
CGCGCCCATGCCGGGCGGATGCTGGAGCAGGTGGGGCTGGACCCGTCGGTGGGGGCGCTGTTCCCCGCCGAATTGTCGGGCGGCATGCAGAAGCGCGTGGGCCTGGCCCGCGCCATTGCCGGGCAGCCGGACATCCTGTTCTTCGACGAGCCGACGACCGGGCTGGACCCGATCATGGGGGCGGTGATCGACGGGCTGATCGTCGATTGCGTGCGGCGGCTGGGATCGACGGCGATCGCGATCACCCATGACATGGCGTCCGCCCAGCGGATCGGCGACCAGGCGGCGATGCTGTACCAGGGCCGGTTGATCTGGCAGGGGGCGGCGGGCGCGCTGCTGGACAGCGGCAATCCGATCGTGGACCAGTTTACCCACGGCCGGCGCGAGGGGCCGATCAGCATGGAATTGCGGCGCTAGTGGCCCGCCGGCCGGCTCAGCATTTCGTCTGCCAGTCCTGCGGGGCGGTGTTTCCCAAATGGGCGGGGCGGTGCGAATCCTGCGGCGCGTGGAACAGCATCGTCGAGGAATCCGCCGCGCCGTCGCCCGCCGGCGGGGC
>NZ_JABXXP010001239.1 GCF_013376155.1 Nguyenibacter vanlangensis | reverse complement strand
CGGCAGGGGGGAGGCGATGTCCAGCCCGGCGCCCATCTGGCCGGCGATGCTGGCGACGATGGCCAGGCCGAGGCCGCTGCCGTCGGACGGACTGTCGCCCCGCACGAAGGGTTCGGTCAGGCGGCGCAGGATGGCGGGCGGCAGGGCCGGGCAATCGTTGATGATGTCGACATGGATGATATCGACATGGCCCGGGCGCGACAGCGCGACCGTGATCGGCGTGCCGGGCGTGCCGTGGTTGGCGGCGTTTTCGATCAGGTTGCGGAACAGGATGCCCGCGGCGTCGATGTCGCCCCGGACGATCAGCGAATCCATGCCGTCGCAGGTCACCGCGACCTCGCGGAAGGCGGGAGGCGTGTCCTGGAATTCGTCGGCCAGGACGTGCAGCACGGCGATCAGGTCGAACCGGTCGTCGGCGATGGCCGCGCCCGAGGCGGCACGGGAGAGTTGCAGCAGCTTTTCCGTCATGCGGCCGAGGCGGCGGATCTGCGCGATCATGCCGGCCAGGCGGCGGGGGGCGCCCGGTTCGTGCGTCCGGTCGTGCATCTGTTCGCGCA
>NZ_JABXXP010001238.1 GCF_013376155.1 Nguyenibacter vanlangensis | reverse complement strand
CTCAAGCAGCGCGCGCGTGGCGTCGCCGACCGCCTGCTCCAGCACCTCACCCTGCACGGCGGTGCCGTAGCGCTGCTTGACGATGCTCAGCGGCACCCTGCCCGGGCGGAAGCCCGGCAGGTTCATGGACTGCCCCAGTTCCTTCAGGCGGGCGGCCCGCTTGCTCTCCAGTTCACCGGCGGGCACCGTGACGGTGAAGCCGCGCTTCAGGCCTTCGGAAAGCGTTTCAGTAACCTGCATCTGCCAGGCCATCCTCTCGGTCAGAACTTTCAAAGAACGCGCCTGGCCGCTCGGGCCGGCGGCGTCCGCACGCAAAACGCGATTGACCGGGCTGGTACGGGCGGAGGGACTTGAACCCCCACGACTTGCGCCACCAGAACCTAAATCTGGCGTGTCTGCCAATTCCACCACGCCCGCTACGGCGCCCGGGCCTCAAGCGGGCGGCTTTAGCGCACGATGCCCGATCCGGCAAGCCGACAATGGCGCGATTCCGCGCCCCGCCCCGTTCGTCAGCCCGCCGTTCCGCCCAACATGCAGGCCCGCGCCCGCGCCGCGCC
>NZ_JABXXP010001237.1 GCF_013376155.1 Nguyenibacter vanlangensis | reverse complement strand
GGCGGCCGGACGGTCAGGCGCGGATCCTGCGCGGGCGGGGCGTCGCCTATGCGCAATATGTGCATGGCACCTTTCCCGGCGTGCCGGCGGCCTGGGCGGCCTGGGTCGCCGACGTGGCGGTCGACCGCAAGACCGGCCATGTCCGGGTGACCAAGGTATGGGTCGGCCAGGATGCCGGCATGATGGTCAACCCGGCCGGGGTGCGGCACCAGGTCCATGGCAATGTCGTCCAGTCGGTCAGCCGGGCGCTGAAGGAACAGGTGGCGTTCGACGCGCGGGGCGTGGCCAGCCGCGACTGGGGCACCTATCCGCTGCTGACTTTCGACGAGGTGCCCGACATCGACGTGCTGCTGGTCGAATGCCAGGACCAGCCGCCGCTGGGGGTGGGTGAATCCGCCTCGGTCCCCAGCGCGGCGGCGATCGCCAATGCGATCTTTGACGCCACGGGCGTGCGGTTTCGCGACGTGCCCTTTACGCCCGAGCGCATCCGCGCCGGGCTGGAGGACGCGCTGGGGCCGTGGTGCGAGCCGGTCGCGCCGGAACCCGAACTGGAACCC
>NZ_JABXXP010001236.1 GCF_013376155.1 Nguyenibacter vanlangensis | reverse complement strand
GGGCGGAGGAAGCGCGTTGCCGAGCAGGATCGCGCGGGTGGTGGCGACGATCGCGCGTGGCGTGGTCGTGTCCAGCGCGCCCCGATAGGCATTGGCGTCCGGTTCGTAGCGGTCGATGCGCGTGGTCGCATCGCCCAAGGTACGGACGAAGCGGGTCAGGCCGGCGGGGCCGCCCGCGCGGCGCATCAGCAGGATGGCGGCGAGATTGTCGCTGGCCTCGACCGCCGCCTGGCAGAGTTCGCCCACCGTCATCGATTCCCGGGGCCTGTCACCGAGGCGGGCGGCCGTGACGGGGCAGGCGAAATCAGGATAGCCGGCGCGCGCCAGGTCCCGGGCCGTGTAGGGGATGGGCTGGGCGAGATCGTCCTGCCCGGCCGCGGCCCGTGCGAGGATGAGGGCGGCGAGCAGCCCCTTGAAGGTGCTGCACAGGGTGAAACGTTCGTCGGCGCGCCAGGCCAGGGTGCCTTCGCCCGCGGTGTCGCGGGCGAACACGCCCAGCCGGCCGCCATGCCGGCTTTCGATGGCGGCCAAGGCGGCACTATGCGAGGCGGCAATACC
>NZ_JABXXP010001235.1 GCF_013376155.1 Nguyenibacter vanlangensis | reverse complement strand
GCCCGGCCTGCGCCTGTGGGGCGGGGCCACGGTCGAGGCCGGCGACCTGCGCGCGCTGATGCCCTGGCTGGACTGGGCCGAGGCCCTGGTGCGGTCCGAATTCGCCTGATCGGCGTCCTGCCCGTTTTGCGGGCATGACGAATGGCGGCGACAATGATATAGGCGCGCGCATGACGGACGATCCGCCCTTCAATCCCGCCCTGCTGCCGGCAGGCTTTGTCGACCTGCTTCCGACGGATGCCGAAGCCGAGGCCGCCGGCATGGAAGATCTGATGCGGGTCTTCGCCAGCCACGGCTATAGCCGCGTCAGGCCGCCGCTGCTGGAGTTCGAGGAGACGCTGCTGAGCGGGTCGGGGGCGGCGGTGGCCGAGCAGGCCTTTCGCCTGATGGACCCCGACACAAGGCGGATGATGGCGCTGCGTCCGGACATCACGCCGCAGATCGCGCGCATCGCCGCGACGCGGATGGCCGCTGCGCCGCGTCCGCTGCGCCTGTCCTATGCCGGTCCGTGCGTGCTGGCCGGCGGCGGCGCGCGGGAAAGCGACCGGCAGATTTCCC
>NZ_JABXXP010001234.1 GCF_013376155.1 Nguyenibacter vanlangensis | reverse complement strand
CGCTTCGCCACGGCGTCGATCGAGAACACGGCGAACACCTGGTGCGCGCGCAACGCCGCGAAGGCGATGCCGACATTCTGGAACGTCTTGATGTCCAGGCCGGGCTTTCCGGCCGCCCGCAGGGTCCGGTCGATGTCGCGGGCATGGCGTTCCTCGATCCCGCCCATCTCGACGCCGACCGACCGGCCGGCCAGGTCGCCGACGCCGCGAACGGCGATGGGCGCGTCGTCCGCCACGCTGACGCTGATGGCCTGGATTTCATAAGGCACCATCTCCATCAGCGTCGCCCGCTGGCGGGTGTAGAACATGCCGGTATCGATGACGTCCCACCGCCGCTCCAGCAGGCCCAGCGTCAACTGGGCGAAAGACGTGGAGAGGAAGGCGGGTTCCAGGCAGAGCCTGCGCGCGATCTCCCGCCCCAGTACGATCCGCATGCCCGACAGCTTTCCGTCCACGCTCATATATTGCAGCGGCGGAAGGGTCGGATTCGTCGCCATCGTCAGGCGGCCCGGCGCGATAAGGCCGGGCACCGCGGGACACGGGGCCGCGCGGCAGGGGG
>NZ_JABXXP010001233.1 GCF_013376155.1 Nguyenibacter vanlangensis | reverse complement strand
CGCCACGTCGCGCGCGGCCGCCAGCCCCCAGCCGACCAGCAGGAAGATCCAACCCGCCGTCCGCGCCGAGAACAGCGCGCTGCTGGACGCCACCGGCCACAGCACCACGCAGCAGATCACGCACAGCATGGCCTGCTGCGGCGCCGCGCCGGGGTCCAGGGCGCGGATCATCCGGCCCAGCCACAGCGCCGCCGTCGCTATGAAACAGGCCAGCCCGGGCAGGCCCGCCGTCGTCGCGACCTCCAGGTAGATATTGTGCGGGTGGATATTGCACCCTTCCGCGGCGCCGCGCGCCGGCAGGTCCAGGCCGAACAGGCGCACCCCGTGGACATAGGCCGGATCGGCGCAGAAATCGCGGAATCCGTCCGCGCCCAGCCCCAGCCAGGGATGGTCCCGCACGATCGCCGCCGCGCGGATATAGATCTGCCCGTACGCGCTATCCGAGAAATGGCGGATCTGCTGCAGGAAATGCACCACCAGCTTGGCATAGGCCGGCGGCGACAACACCGGCAGCAGGGCCAGCCCTACCCCGCCCGCGACGGCCGCCAGCAGCACCGGC
>NZ_JABXXP010001232.1 GCF_013376155.1 Nguyenibacter vanlangensis | reverse complement strand
CCCCCGCCCGCGTCGGCGACCTGCGCCACCGCCGCCTCGGACAGCACGGTCCCGGCGCCGATCAGCGCCTGCCGGCCGAAACGGTCCTGCAGCAGGCGGATGCTGCGCAGGGGCTCGGGCGAATTCATCGGCACCTCGATGATGGTGAATCCCGCATCGACCAGGGCCGCGCCGATCTCCAGCACCTCGTCCGGACGGACGCCGCGCAGGATGGCGATCAGCGGGCAGGCGCGCAGCGCGTCGTCGAATGTCGGCACCGTTCTCTCCTCAGCCGGAATGGGTCGGCGGATCGGTCCGGAAATAGCCGGCCGTCATGGCGATGTGGTACAGGCCCGCCGGCGCGGTGTTGCCAATGGTTCGCGGCACCGGCGCGCCCAGCATCTCGAAGGCCGTGGCATAGAGCCCGCACAGCCGCTCCTCGCCGATCAGGACCGTGGGCAGCATGTCCGGCCGCTCGGCCAGGCCGGCGCGGATCTCGTCGCCCACCAGCAGGCCGGACAGATAATCGCGCGTCTCGGCGGCGCCGACCGCCCCGCTCAGGAACAGGCTGCGCGCCGAGA
>NZ_JABXXP010001231.1 GCF_013376155.1 Nguyenibacter vanlangensis | reverse complement strand
GCCGCGCGCAGCACCGCGTCGATCCGCTCGCGCTGCGCCAGCCGCTCGGCCGGCCCCGGCAAGGCATGTTCGGGCAGCAGTTCCTGACGCTTCTGCTTCCATGGCACGTGGGCATAGCCGAACACCGCCAGCCGGTCGGGCCGCAGCGCGCCGGCCGCGATCGCCGCCGTCTCGCCCACGCTGTCGACCGTCTGGTAGGGCAGGCCATAGATCAGGTCGATATTGACCGAGCGGATGCCCGCCCGGCGGATCTGCGCCACGCACTCTTCGGTGCGCGCGCGGCTCTGTATCCGGCCGCAGGCCATCTGCACCACGGGATCGAAATCCTGCACGCCCAGGCTGACCCGGTTGAACCCCTGCGCGCGCAGCACGTCCGGATAATCGTCGGGCAAGGCGCGCGGATCGAGTTCGATGGCGATTTCCGAATCCGCCCGCACGGCGAACAGGCCACGGATCGTCTCCATCACCATCCGCATGGACTCGGCCGGCAGGGCGCTCGGCGTGCCGCCGCCCCATTGCACGTGCCGCACCGGATGGCCCGGTCCCAGCAGGGCCGCGAC
>NZ_JABXXP010001230.1 GCF_013376155.1 Nguyenibacter vanlangensis | reverse complement strand
ATCTGGACGCCGACACGGTCCAGCTGACCCGCGTGCATCATCGCGGCCTGCAGCCCGCCGACCCGCCGGATTCCTTCCTGTACCACATCGCCGGCGCGCAGCGGGCCGACGCGATGCTGCGCGACGGGCTGACGCTCAGCCGGCGCGATCCACTGCTGCTGACCGAACGCGGGGGCGTGCCCTACTGGCTGTCGCTGCTGGCAGACGATGCCGACCTGCTGGACGACACGGCCGCCGGCATCGTGGTGCTGCGGCTGAAGCGCTTCATGGTCGACGACCTGATCGAGGACGACCCGGACTCGACCCGCAGCTCCGGCACGCCCTGCTATTTCCTGACCGGTGGCTGACCCCGCCGTCCGACATCAGAGGATCTTCCGGATGGACACGATCATCGCCGAGGCCACGCGCGGAGACCGCGTGGAATCCCGTCATGCCGGCAGCGCCGTCGTCGTGGACGCGGCGGGCCGGGTGGTCTTCGCCCTGGGCGACGCCGAGCGCCCGACCTATCCGCGCTCGGCGGTCAAATCCTTCCTGGCCCTGCCGCTGGTCGAAAGCGGCGCC
>NZ_JABXXP010001229.1 GCF_013376155.1 Nguyenibacter vanlangensis | reverse complement strand
GACCTGATGGGCCTGGACCCGGCGCCCGGGGCCGGTCCGGCGCCCTGCGCCGGAATCGCCGCCCCGGCGCGGGGTAGCCAGCCGGATTCAGGCGGGTAGAATAGGGCCATCCGGCGCTCCGGCCGGTCAGATCGTGCTGTAAGGAATCGAAAAATGGCTGATTGTCCCGTCAAATGCCCCGTGAAGTCGCCGTGTGTGAAGGGCATCGTGGCGCTGGGCCTGGTGGTGGCGCTGATCTGCTTCTTCAAGAAGAAGGCCTGCTGCAAGGCCAAGGCCTGATCCGTTCCGTCCCGGGGCCTCTCCCCGGGACGGGTCCCCATGGCGCGGGCCTCGGGCAGGGGCCTGGAATATCAGGGGCGTGGACTGTCATGGCCCTGGAATATCACGGCCTGTCGCGACAGGATTTCGATCCGGTCCCGATCCAGGCTCCGCTTCCGGTCCGGCGCATCATCCATATCGACATGGATGCGTTCTATGCGTCGGTCGAACAGCGTGACGATCCCGCCCTGCGCGGCCGCCCGGTCGCGGTCGGCGGCAGCCGGCAGCGCGGCGTCGTCGCCG
>NZ_JABXXP010001228.1 GCF_013376155.1 Nguyenibacter vanlangensis | reverse complement strand
CGTCGGCGGCATTGCCGCCCCGCGCCAGCACGTCGCGCGCGACCAGCGCGGCCTGCGGCTCGTCCGCCACCACATTGCCGATGAATCCGGTCAGGTACGGCGAGGTACTGCCAGTGCCGAACAGCGCATGGCCGAAGGTCTTGACCGTATTGGCCGTCTCGGACGAACACCCGGCCAGCGCGGCCGCCAGCACCGTCGAGACCAGCACGCTCCCTCTGCGACGACGCGGGGCACGGCCCGCGACATTCGGGGCCCGGGGGGTCAGGGGACGCTCACGCACGCAGAAATTCTCCATAGCCACCGTTCGATCCCCGGGCGAACCGCCGGGCCTTCGGGACTTAGCGGTCTTCTGGACCCTCGGCAACAGCACCCCGGAACGGCCCGCACCCTATCCCGCCACCCCGTCCCACCGCCATGGCCGATCGGGCCCGCGCCCTTTCGCCGCCATGCGATCTGCTCTACAGACGGCCGGTATCGGACCCGACCGCCGGAGCACGCCCTTGCCGCCCATTTCTCCCGCCCGCCCGTCCCTCTCGCGCCGCGCCGCGCGGCACGCCGCCGCC
>NZ_JABXXP010001227.1 GCF_013376155.1 Nguyenibacter vanlangensis | reverse complement strand
CCGCAGCGCGCCTTCCGCGCCCTGCGCGGCCGCGACATCGCAATGATCTTCCAGGACCCGATGACGGCCTTCACCCCCGTCTATACCGTCGGCTGGCAGATCGACGAGCAGATCCGCGCCCACCAGCGGATCGGCCGGCACGCGGCCCGGGCGCGCACCATCCGCCTGCTGGGCGACATGGGCGTGCCGGACCCGGAACGGGTGGCCGGGCGCTATCCGCACCAATTGTCGGGCGGCCTGCGCCAGCGGGCGATGATCGCCATGGCGCTGTCCTGCAACCCGGCGCTGCTGATCGCCGACGAACCGACCACCGCGCTGGACGTGACGGTGCAGGCGCAGATCCTCGACCTGCTGCGCACCCTGCGGCGGGAATACGGCTCGTCGGTGCTGCTGATCACCCACGACATGGGCGTGGTGGCCGAAACCTGCGACCGCATGATGGTGATGTATGCCGGCAGGGTCGCCGAGCGGGGGCCGACCGATGCGGTCCTCGCCCGGCCCGGCCACCCCTATACCGCGGCATTGCTGGATTCGATCCCGCCGCTGCACGGCCCGCGCCCGCCG
>NZ_JABXXP010001226.1 GCF_013376155.1 Nguyenibacter vanlangensis | reverse complement strand
CCGGCGCCGAGCCCCGGTTGCCCGGTGGCGGGGTCGCCGCGCGCCGGAGCAACCGAATCCGGATCTTGCGCGTCATCAGCGGTCAGGATGAAAACGCAGCACGCCATCCGCGTCAGGCGGATCTACGACCCGCCCGCCCCCGATGACGGGGCGCGCATCCTGGTGGACCGGCTGTGGCCGCGGGGGATCAGCAAGGCCCGCGCCGGCCTGACGCTGTGGCTGAAGGAGGTCGCGCCGTCGGCCGAACTGCGCGCGTGGTTCGGGCATGATCCGGCGAAATGGGCGGCGTTCGCGCGGCGCTATCGCGCGGAACTGGACGCCAACCCGGCCGCCGTCGCGGAATTGATGCGGCAGGTCGCGGCGGGCCCGGTCACGCTGCTTTATGCCGCCCATGATCCCGCGCATAACCAGGCAATCGTGCTGGCCGCGTATCTGGCCGCATATCTGAAACGGGCGCGAGGCGGCTGACGGTCAGGGCAGTCCGGTGGCGAAACACGTCCGCACCGGCGCCAGGCGCGCGACGCCCATCGACAGGCGCCGTATTCCGGCCTCGACCAGCAGCCG
>NZ_JABXXP010001225.1 GCF_013376155.1 Nguyenibacter vanlangensis | reverse complement strand
GCCTGGTCGGCACCGCCGTCGGCGCCGTCGCCGCCGTGGCGCTGACCGCCGCCTTCCCCCAGGCGCCATGGCTGTTCGTTCCCGCGATCGGCCTGTGGATCGGCCTGTGCGCGGGCCTCGCCACCCTGGTGCGGAATTTCCGCGCCTACGCGCTCGTCCTCTCGGGCTATACCTGCGCCATCATCGCGTTCGACGCCATCCGCAGCCCCGACGACGTCTTCCTGATCGCGCTCTCGCGCTCGACCTACATCGTGCTGGGCATCGCCTGCGAAGGCCTGGTGGCCGGCCTCTTCTCGCCCGACCTGGCCGACACCGCCCGCCGCAAGATCCGCGCGACGCTGCAGACCGCCCTGTCCGGCGGCACGGCCGCCATCGCCGACCTGCTGGCCGGCGACGAACAGGCCTTCACCCGCTCGCGCGCCCTGTTCGGCACCATCCTCGCCATCAACGACCAGATCGAGTTCAGCGAGGTCGAAATGGGCCCCCACGGGCACGAGGGCGACCACGCCCGCGCCGCCCTCGCCTCGGTCTCGGTCCTGCTCTCGCGCGGCCTGGGCATGGCGG
>NZ_JABXXP010001224.1 GCF_013376155.1 Nguyenibacter vanlangensis | reverse complement strand
ACTCGGCCTGTCGCCGGATGTCGTGGTGGCCACCGGCGGCGGCGATACGCCCGTCGGCGCGGCGGGGCTGGGCTGCGCCGATGCCGGGCAGGCGTTCCTCTCGCTCGGCACCGGCGCGGTCTATGTCGCGGTGCGCGAATCCTACGATCCCGACCCCGAAATCAGCCTGCACGATTTCGCCCACTGCCTGCCCGGCCGCTGGTACCAGATGGCCGCCATGCTCAATGGCGGCAGTTGCCTGGCCTGGGTCGCCGCCCTGTGCCGCGAACCCGACATCGCCGCCCTGCTGGACAAGGTCCAGGCGCGCGGCGCGGCACCGGGCCGCATCCTGTTCCAGCCCTATCTGCGCGGCGAACGCACCCCCTATCACGACCCCGCCGCCCGTGGCGCCTTCATCGGCCTGGACGCGATGACCGACGAAGTGGACCTCGCCCGCGCGGTGCTCGAAGGCGTCGCCTTCTCGCTGCGCCTGGGGCAGGACCTGCTGGCAGGCCGGCAATCGCCGGCCGGCCCGCTCCCGATCATCGGCGGCGGCGGACGCAGCCTCGCCTGGACCCGCATCATC
>NZ_JABXXP010001223.1 GCF_013376155.1 Nguyenibacter vanlangensis | reverse complement strand
GCCGCCACCCTGTTCTGCGGGCTGTTCGGCTTCCTGGTCGCGGCGGCATGCGGCTACATGGCCGGCATCGTCGGCTCGTCCTCCTCGCCGCTGTCCGGCATCGCGATCATCGCCACCGTCATGATCGCCGCCTTCCTGCTCGGGCTCGAACGGCTGGGCTGGATGCCGGCCGAATTCTCCGCCGGCGGCCAGCGGCTGGCGGTCGCCTTCGCGCTGTTCGTGCTGTCCGCCATCGTCGCCTCGTCGGCGATTTCCAACGACAATCTCCAGGACCTCAAGACCGGCCAGTTGGTCGGCGCCTCCCCCTGGCGCCAGCAGGCCGCCCTGCTGGTCGGCTGCGTCAGCGGCGCCGTGGTCATCCCGCCGGTGCTGGAACTGCTCTACCAGGCGTACGGCTTCGTCGGCGCCCTGCCCCGCCCGGGCATGGACCCCGCCCACGCCCTGGCGGCGCCGCAGCCGGCCCTGCTGGTCACCCTCGTCAACGGCATCTTCCTGCACCGGCTGGACTGGACGATGATCACACTGGGCGCCACCCTGGGCGTCGTGCTGATCGCGGCCGACCTGCT
>NZ_JABXXP010001222.1 GCF_013376155.1 Nguyenibacter vanlangensis | reverse complement strand
GGCCTCCAGATAGGCCGCGACGCGCGCGCGGGTCGCCCGGCGCACCTCGCGCCCGGCCCGCACTTCATGGACGAAACGCGGATCATTCACCGCCCGCAGCCCGAAGGCGCTGGCCGACAGGCCGCTTTCGCCCAGAAACGCCTCGATCACCCCCAATAGGGGATCAAGAGGATCGGAAACAGGATCATCCCTCATGGATAGGCAAATTAATAGGATATTTCCTGCCGATCAAGCGGCAATTTCCTATTGGGAATTCCCTATTTGCAGCGCCATAATAGGCACATGCCGATCCTCACCCCCTCCCGTTATGCCCTGCTCCGGCTGATCGCCAAGGCGGGCAGCAATCTGAAGGCGGAATCCCTCGCGCTGGGCCGCAACCACGCCTATCTGCAGCAATATATCCACAAGGGCACGCCCCAGAAGCTGCCCGAGGACGTGCGCGACGCGCTGGGCCGCCGTTTCGGGGTCAGCCCCAACATCTTCCGCGAGGACACCGACCCGAACTGGGAACCGCCCGATCCCGCGCTCCTGCCGGGCACCGGCCATGCGCACGACGCCGGCGCGGCC
>NZ_JABXXP010001221.1 GCF_013376155.1 Nguyenibacter vanlangensis | reverse complement strand
CGTCCGCCCGCACCCCGTCGGGCAACGCGTCCCCCGGCTCCGCCCGCCTGGCATCGAACTGCACGCTCTCCGCGTGACCAGATTGCACGCTCTCCGCATGCACACTCTCCGACCGGGCCGCCGCCGGCACGCACAGCAGGCCCGCCAGCCAGGCCGCCCCCCATGTCAGCCGCTTCAGACGACCGACCGCCATACCTCGCCTCCACCCTTGACGATCAGTTCCACCGCGACCCCCAGCACGATCAGCAGCCCGACCCAGGCAATCCAGCGATAGCGTTCCAGCAGCCGCGCGATCAGCGACGCCGCCACCGCCATCATCAGCACCGAAATCGCCAGCCCGGCGATCAGCACGCCCATATGCCGGCCGGCCGCGCCGGCCACCGCCAGCACATTGTCCAGGCTCATCGACAAATCGGCCACCACGATCCGCACGATCGCCGCCCGCAGCGCCTTCGGGCCCGCGGCCCGCTCATGGTCCCCCCCATGGTCCGCGTGCTCCGGCCGCCGCAGCTCGCGGTACATCTTCCAGCAGACCCACAACAGCAGGATTCCCCCCGCCAGGGTCAG
>NZ_JABXXP010001220.1 GCF_013376155.1 Nguyenibacter vanlangensis | reverse complement strand
CCGGTCGGCGGCTGGACCGACCGCTGGGGCCCGCGCCTGAACGCCGACCCCAACGGGGCGGCAACCTTCGTCGCCGCCAAGCTGGCGGCGGTGACCGGCAAGCGTGAGCAATTGTACGGCCTGGTGATGGTGGTGCTGTCGGCCAAGCTGGCCAAATGCGACGCGCCGGTGAACCGGGCCGAGATCGACGCCTTCAAGCGCCGCTTCCAGGTGCCCAGCGAGCACGCCCGGGATGTCGGCCGCCTGTTCGACCAGGCACGCCAGCGGGTGGACGATTTCGAAGGATTCGCCGCCGAGCTGGGCCGGGCCTATGCCGACCGGACCGACATGCTGGAAGAGGCGCTGGCGGCGCTGTTCGCCGTCGCCCGGGCGGATTTGGCGCCCGAGGGCGAATTGCACCCGATGGAAGCCCGCTTCCTGCGCCGCGTGCACCGGGCCTTCAAGCTCAGCCCCGGCGCGTGGGACCGCGCCGAATCGGGCGGCGCCCGGCCGGGGGTGAACGAGATCGACGCCTATACGGTGCTGGGGCTGAAGCGTGACGCCACGGACGTGGAAATCCGCGCCACC
>NZ_JABXXP010001219.1 GCF_013376155.1 Nguyenibacter vanlangensis | reverse complement strand
CGCGCGGGCGATCGCGGCCAGCCTGCTGGACCGGGGGATCGCGGTGTCGATCGCCAATCGCACCCGCGCGCGCGCCGAATCCCTGGCGGAGGCGCTGGGCAGCGAGGGAGGGCGGATCGCCGTGATCGACTGGGAACGCTGGGCGGACAGCCTGGCGGACCATGCGCTGCTGGTGAACACGACGTCGCTGGGCATGCATGGCGGCCCCGACGGCCCGTTCATGCCCGACCTGTCGGCGGCGGCGCCCGATCTGGTGGTCAGCGACATCGTCTATGTCCCGCGCAGGACGCCGTTGCTGTGCGCGGCGGCGGCACGGGGCCTGACGGTGGTCGAGGGGACGGGCATGCTGCTGCATCAGGCGCGGCTGAGCTTTCACGCCTGGTTCGGGGTCGACCCGGTGGTGGATGCCGAGATCGAGGCGCTGCTCGACGCCGATCTGGCGCGATAGGATGCGCGTCCTGGGCCTGACGGGCGGGATCGGCATGGGCAAGTCGACCGTGGCCCGGCTGCTGGGCGCGGCGGGCTTTGCGGTGTTCGACGCCGATGCGGCGGTCCATGCGCTGCAGGCGCCG
>NZ_JABXXP010001218.1 GCF_013376155.1 Nguyenibacter vanlangensis | reverse complement strand
CATATCGGTCAGAGACGCGCCATGACGGTCTCGCCGCCCACCATCGTCTGCCCCGCCGCGACCAGCGGCTCGACGCCGGGCGGCAGGTACAGGTCGGTGCGCGAGCCGAAGCGGATCAGCCCGAACCGCTCCCCGGCCTCATAGGCCATGCCTTCCTCGGCCTCGCACAGGATGCGCCGGGCGATCAGCCCCGCGATCTGCACCACCGCCAGGTTCCGCCCGTCCGGCAGGGTCAGGCGCAGCGCGTTGCGCTCGTTCAGCTCCGACGCCTTGTCCAGGCTGGCATTCAGGAACTGGCCGGGGTGATAGGCCACGCGGGTCACGGTCCCGGCCGCCGGCATGCGGTTGATATGCACGTCCAGCACCGACAGAAAGGTCGCGATCCGCCATACCGGGGCATCGCCCATCTCCAGCGATTCGGGCGGGCTGACCTTCTCCACCGAGACCACGCGCCCGTCGGCGGGGGCCAGGGCCAGATGCGCGTCGGCCGGCGGCACCCGCTCGGGATCGCGGAAGAAATACAGGCAGAAGCCGAAGAACAGCCCGGCCGCCGTGCCCAGCCACTTCGCCGGCC
>NZ_JABXXP010001217.1 GCF_013376155.1 Nguyenibacter vanlangensis | reverse complement strand
ATCCGCGTCGGCCACCGCGCACAGGGCGGCCTCGACCGCCCGCGGCTGCGGCTGCAACTGCAGGATCGCGGCGGTGATAAAGCCCAGCGTCCCCTCCGCCCCCACGAACAGATGCCGCAGGGCATAGCCGGTATTGTCCTTGCGCAGCCGGCGCAGCCCATGGAACACGCCGCCATCCGGCAGCACCGCCTCCAGCCCCAGCACCAGCTCGCGCGCATTGCCATAGCGCACGGTGTTGTTGCCGCCGGCATTGGTGGCCAGCACGCCCCCGATCTGCGCCGATCCTTCCGACGAAATCGACAGCGGCAGCAGCATCCCCGCCGCACGGGCGGCATCCTGCGCCGCCTTCAGCGTGACCCCGGCCTCGACCTCCATCGTCTGGTCCACCGGATCGATCCGCCGGATGCGGTTCATCCGCGACAGGCAGACGACGACCTCGCGCCCGCTTTCGTCGGGCGTCGCCCCGCCCACCATGCTGGTATTGCCGCCCTGCGGCACCATCGCGACGCCCGCCTCGGCGCACATCGCCACGGCGGCGGCCAGTGCGGCGCTGTCCGCCGGGCGCAGCACGGCG
>NZ_JABXXP010001216.1 GCF_013376155.1 Nguyenibacter vanlangensis | reverse complement strand
GACCGGGGCGGTGCGGACGGCGGGCGCCATCAGCGCACGGGTGACGTCGGCGGTGCCGCAATGCGGGCAGGACAGGAGATTGCGCCTGGCCTGGTCGTCGAAGGCCGCGCTGCCGGGAAACCAGGCATCGAATTCATGGCCCTGACCGCAGCGCAACTGATAGCGGATCACGCGTTCGATGCCCTTTCAGGCGGCCTGGAGCAGCGGGTCGAGCCGACCGCCGCGGTCCAGCGCCATCAGGTCGTCGCATCCGCCGATATGCCGGCCGTCGATGAAGATCTGCGGCACCGTGGTCCGGCCGCCGGAGCGGGCCTGGGCCTCGGCGCGTTCGGGCGTGCCGTGCAGGGCGCGGATCTCGGTGAACGGCGTGCCTTTCTGCTGCAGCAGGCGCATGGCGCGCACGCAATAGGGACAGCCGGGCTGCGTATAGATTTCGATCTTCGGCATCATGGTCCTCGCCTGGGCAATAAAGGCCAGCATATCGTACTTGGCGGATTGCAACATAGGATCGCGTGCATGCCGTTACGAGCGGGGCGGCGCCGGGGCGCGGGCGGCGACCAGCACGTCGACCGAGC
>NZ_JABXXP010001215.1 GCF_013376155.1 Nguyenibacter vanlangensis | reverse complement strand
GGGCGTGATTGGCCGGGTGCGCGGGCTCGTCCGCGCAGGCCAGGTGGCTCATGACCAGCAGGGGGGTGATGCCCGCCAGGGCGTCGGGCCGGTCCGCCATCGCCCGCAGATCGTCCTCGGACAGGCCGAAGCGCGACATGCCGCTATCGACCTGCAGCACGGCGGGCAGAGATGTGCCGCGCGCCTGTGCCAGGCTCCGCCACGCCGCCACCTGCTCGACGCTGTTCAGGACGGGCACCAGCCCGTGCGTGTGCAGGTCGGCCTCGGTGCCCGGCATGGCGCCGTTCAGCACGACGATGGTGCTGTCCGCGCTCAGCAGGGGGCGGATTTCAGCCCCTTCGGCCAGATGGGCGACGAAGAACGTCCGGCAGCCGGCGGCATGCAGCACCGGCACCACCTTCCGGGCCCCCAGCCCGTACGCGTCGGCCTTGACGGCGGCGGCGCAGACGATTCCAGGCGCGAGCCTGTCCCGCAGCGACCGGTAATTGGCGGCGAGCGCGTCGAGGTCGATGGTCAGGATGCCGCCGGCCCAGGATGGCGGCAGCGGGGACGGGTCGTCCGCCGTCAGCATGGAA
>NZ_JABXXP010001214.1 GCF_013376155.1 Nguyenibacter vanlangensis | reverse complement strand
ATGCGCGCCCACCCGCCCGAACGCGGCCTGTTCCTCTCGCCGGTGCTCGCCGCCGCCCTCGATGAAACGATGGGCCGCGGCGAACAGGCCATGCTGTTCCTCAACCGGCGGGGCTACGCGCCGCTGACCCTGTGCCGCACCTGCGGCCACCGGCTGCAATGCCCCAACTGCACCGCCTGGCTGGTCGAACATCGCGCGCGGCGGATCGTCACCTGCCATCATTGCGGCTATCAGGACCCCACGCCCCCGGCCTGCCCTTCATGCAAGGCCGAATCCAGCCTCACCCCGATCGGCCCCGGCGTCGAACGCATCACCGAGGAAGCGCGCGCCACCTTCCCCGATGCCCGCATCCTGGTCATGGCCAGCGACACCCTGCCCGGCCCGGCCGCGACCGCCGACGCCGTGGCCCGCATCGCCCGGCGCGAGATCGACCTGGTAATCGGCACGCAGATCGTCGCCAAGGGCTGGCATTTCCCGCATCTCACCCTGGTGGGCGTGGTCGATGCCGATCTCGGCCTGGGCGGCGGCGACCTGCGGGCGGCGGAACGCACGGTGCAGCTCCTGCACCAGGTCGCCGGCC
>NZ_JABXXP010001213.1 GCF_013376155.1 Nguyenibacter vanlangensis | reverse complement strand
CGACGGGCTCGGCCTGGCGATGCTGCGGCTGGAGCATCGCGACGCGGTGCTGGAGGCCGACGGCCATGCGGTGCGTGCGCACCTGCCGCCATGGCTGAGCCTGCCGGAGGGGCAATAGCGGCCGGGTTCCGGCTGGACAAGGGCGGGCGGGTCCTGTCTGTTGCGTCCGGCAACCGCCCGTGCGTCGGCAATCGCCCGGTATCAGGAGTTTCGCCCATGACGACCCTTCCCTCGCCTGCCCCCGTGATCGACGACGCGGACCGGGCGCGGATGCTGGACGGCGTGCGTTTCGACGCCGACGGGCTGATCGCCGCCGTGGCGCAGCAGCATGATACCGGCGAGGTGCTGATGCTGGCCTGGATGACCCGCGAGGCGCTGGACGAGACGCTGCGGACCGGGCAGGTCTGCTATTATTCGCGCAGCCGCGCGGCGCTGTGGCGCAAGGGCGAGACGTCCGGCCAGGTGCAGCGCCTGGTGGAGGCCCGGCTGGATTGCGACCGCGACGCGGTGCTGCTGCTGGTCGAGCAGACCGGGGTGGCCTGCCATACCGGGCGGCGGAGCTGTTTCTTCAACGCCATGCG
>NZ_JABXXP010001212.1 GCF_013376155.1 Nguyenibacter vanlangensis | reverse complement strand
GGCGCCGTCGTCCTGAGCCGCGACGCCGCCCGCACGCTGGCGGGGCAGGGCCGCCGGACCATCCTGGTCACCACCGACCTGCTGACCGAGGATATCGACGCCATCATCGGCACCGACGGCCTGCTCGCCGCCCATGGCGGCCGCACCAGCCATGCTGCCGTGGTCGCCCGCGAATTCGGCAAGGTCGCGATCGTCGGCTGTCCCGGCCTGACCATCGCCCCGGACCGGCAAAGCTGCCGGATCGCCGGCCATCCGTTCCCCCAGGGCGCCGACATCACCCTGGACGGCGAGACCGGTCAGGTCTTCGCCGGCCATGTTCCCATGACCGAGGACCGCCCCGAGGCCGACCTGGCCCAGATCGCCGCCTGGCGCGCCGCCCCACCCGCATGAGGGCCGTAGGATCGATCGTGGGATCTGCCCGGCAAGGGCGTTGCCCTTGAACCCACCAAAGGGCGATCGCCCTTTGGAAACCCGTTTGTTATCAAATAAATGGGGTGCAGGGCCTCAGGCCCTGCCGGGTCCAGGGCAGAGCCCTGGTGATGCCTCGGCCGCCGCCGGCTGCGCGGCCGCCAGGCGCTCGG
>NZ_JABXXP010001211.1 GCF_013376155.1 Nguyenibacter vanlangensis | reverse complement strand
CGCCAGGGCCGAAAGCGGCGCGGCCAGGATACCGCCCGCAAGGCCGGCCCCCGCCCCCATCAGGGTGCGCCGGCCGAGATGGGACGCCAAAAACGACGCATCGGTATCGGAAATCCACGCAAGGTCATTCGGACGCATAATCTTCTCCTCGTACGCACCGCCCAGGGTGGCCTGCACTATCCTGGCCTGCATTAGCCTGGCCTCCCCCGGGCCGGGCGACAGTCCGGCAGGCAGGCTGCCTCATGGGCGGAAAACGAATTTCAGTTGCCGCGTTTGCCCCAGCATCGCCTTTGGCAGCGGCAGCTGGGCGCAGGTGGGGCTCAGCACCGCCGCGCGCGCGCGTTCGGCCAGGGCGCGATAAGACCCGTCGGCCGCCATCCGCGCCTGGGTTTCCGGCGCAAACTGGACGATGCGGGCCGTGCCCGTCGCATCGACCGTCACCACCAGGTGGGCGACGAAAGTGGCATAGTCACGCGCGGCCGTGTCCTCGGTATAGCAGCGGCGGACCGCATTGCCGATCGCGCCCTGCTGGGCCGCGCTGAGCGCGCTGGTGATGTCGCCGTCCGGCGCCCCGCCGCCTTC
>NZ_JABXXP010001210.1 GCF_013376155.1 Nguyenibacter vanlangensis | reverse complement strand
CTGGCGCTGCTGCCGCGCCCGGCCGATTTCGAAATTCTGGCGGCCTGCCTGGCACTGCCGATGTTCGTCGGCGGCCTCGCCGCGCGCAACCCGGCCACCGCCGGGGCGGCGGCGTCCTACACGCTGTTCCTGCCCAACCTGATCGCCCCCTCCAACCAGGGCCGGCTGGACGAGATCGCCTTCTTCAACGGCGCCTTCACCCTGCTGTGCAGCATCGGCTTCGCCGTCCTGATGTTCCGCCTGCTCCTGCCCTTCAGCAGCGCCCAGGAACGCGGCCGCATGCGCGTGCGCAACCTGCGCGACCTGCGCCATCTGGCCACCGCCACCCCGCTGCCCCGGACCGGCGACTGGATCGGCGGCAATATCGACCGGTTCTCCCGCCTGATCCGCCATGCCGGCCCCACCCCCACCCCGACGATCGAGGCCTATCTGCAAGGCACGCTCGCCGCGATGACGATCGGGCTGAACATCATCCGCCTGCGCGCCCTGCTCGCCCGCGACCAGGTGCCGGCCCATGCCAGGCGGCCGATCCTGCTGGTGATCGGCCGCATGGCCCAGTTCACCGGCCGCTACGGCCGCACC
>NZ_JABXXP010001209.1 GCF_013376155.1 Nguyenibacter vanlangensis | reverse complement strand
CCCAGCCACCACCCCAACCGCCACCCCAGCCGCCCCAGCCGCCCCAGCCGGGGCCACCCCAGCCGGGTCCGTAGCCCCATCCCCAGCCGCCGCCCGGCGAATAGCTGGTTTCCCTGTCGATATAGGCGAGGAACGTGTGGCCCTGGGCCTCATACGACCGGGTGGGGACGCCGAAGGTGCGGATCACGTCGACTTCCTGCCGTCCGACCATGGAGTTGAGCAGCCTGCGTTGCTCGGGCGACGGGACTTCGCAGGCCGTCAGGGCGAGCAGGGCGGCAAGCGGTAGAAGCGAAGCATATTTCATGACACGAATACCGAGCTGAAGGGTAAAAATTGCAGCAATGTCAATATAGCATGCCCGGGATCGGCCGCGCCTGCGCGCCAATGTTACAAATAATCAACTCGATCATTCAACCCGGCCATTGCCCCCTCTTCACACCATTGCCCCTTCTTCGAGCCATTGGATGTCGCCGATGCGCGCCGTGCCGGCGGCCAGCATGACCAGCCGGTCGAACCCCAGCGCGATGCCGGCGCAGGGCGGCATGTGGCCGAGCGCCGCCAGCAGGGCCTCGTCCATCGGCC
>NZ_JABXXP010001208.1 GCF_013376155.1 Nguyenibacter vanlangensis | reverse complement strand
ACCGCGATCGCCACCCCGCTATGCCCCGTCACCACCACCACCGGCAGGCCCGGATCATGCGCCAGCACCGCGCGCAGGCAGGCCAGCCCCTCCTCGCCATTGGTCGCGCCGCGCCGGTAATTCAGGTCCAGCAGCACGGCGGACACCGGCGACGCGGCCAGGGCGCTCAGCGCCTGCTCGGGATTCTCCGCCGCGACCATGTCGAACCCCCGGCGCCGCAGCAGCAGCGACGTCGCCTGGCGGATATCGGCATCGTCATCGACGAACAGGATGCACGGCGCCGCCGAAGACCCGCCCGAAGGCGAAACCGGGGGGTGCGGCACAACGGGGCTTGACGCGGCGTCGGACATGTTCGGATCCGGACAGTGCTGTTCGCTGGCGGACACCAGCCTCGGACATATGCGATAATATCGTTATTATTCAACGACGTAAAAAATTATTCCACAAGAGTTACACTGTTCGGCAGGCAAAGGAAGTCGAATATGCCGGACAGTGTCGCCCCATCATCCGCCAGCCCCTCCGGGGCACCCACGCGCCCCGCACGAGCCGCCAGGGCCGCCGGAACCGCCGGGGCCGCCGAGCC
>NZ_JABXXP010001207.1 GCF_013376155.1 Nguyenibacter vanlangensis | reverse complement strand
AGGCGCAGCCGCAGGCCCGCGCGGCCGCGCCCATTCCCATTCCACCCGCCCCGCGGGCGCAGCATCCCGCGGTCGTGACGGAGACTTCACAATCACCCCACGAGCGCGACAGATGACCCCTTCTAGGCTGCGCCATATGAACGCACCGTCTCTTGTCATCCCGGCCCTGCTGGCCGCAAGCCTGTGCGTCTGCGCCTTCGCGCCCGCGCCGGACGGTGCATCGCCCCGGCCGGGCGAGGATCGGGGGCAGGATTCGGGCCCGGAGGCGGGCTCTGATTCCGGGCGCCCGGTCGTGATCACCAGCGACAGCCGCGCCTTCTGCGATCGGCTGGTGACCGTCATCGATGCCTATGGACCGCCCTTGACGCGCGAGGTGAGCGAGTTGCGCATCCATGGCGCGTTGCTGTGCCGCGAGGGCAGGGTCCGGTCGGGTATCATCGATTTGCGCCGCGCCCTGATGGTATTGAAGGAAGACAATCATTCATGACCGCCACCGCCATGACCCGTCTGATCCCGGTGGCCATACTTTTGCTGGCCGGCCCGGTGGCCGGGGCGCGGGCGCAGGACGCCGCCGGCCGGCAGGG
>NZ_JABXXP010001206.1 GCF_013376155.1 Nguyenibacter vanlangensis | reverse complement strand
AGGCCCGCCGGCCGCCATAGCACATGGCCGTCGCGATCCTGCACGTCGTCGATCAGGGTGGGCGTGACCAGCCGCCCGCCCGCCGCGATGGCGGCATAGGCCCCGGCCTCACGCAGGACGGTGGTTTCCACCGCGCCCAGGGCGGCGGGCAGGACGTGCGGCATGGCGTCGACCAGGTGCAGCCTGATCGCCATGTCGGCCACCGACTTCATGCCGATATGCGCCGCCAGGCGGATCGTCACCAGGTTGCGCGATTCCCGCAGCGCGTCATGCAGCGTCGTGGGGCCCCAGAAATCCTTCTCGTAATTGTTCGGGTGCCAGCTTCCGTACGAGACGGGCGAGTCGTCGAATTTCTGCGACGGCGAGATCCCCTGCTCCATCGCCGTCAGATAGACGAACGGCTTGAAGGACGATCCGGGCTGGCGCAGCGCCTGGGTGGCGCGGTTGAACTGCGACGCGTTGAACGACCAGCCGCCGACCATCGCCAGCACCCGGCCGCTATGCACGTCCATCGTCACCAGCGCGCCCTCGACATGCGGGATCTGCCGCAGGGCGACCCCGCCGCCGTCGGCCTGGGGTTCGATCA
>NZ_JABXXP010001205.1 GCF_013376155.1 Nguyenibacter vanlangensis | reverse complement strand
GGGCGGCCAGGCGCTGGCCCACCGCGCGGCCCATCGCCGTCGATCCGGTGGCCGAGACCAGCGGCACGTCGGGATGATCGACCAGGATTTCACCGATCTCGCGCCCGCCATTGAGCACCACCAGCAGCCCGTCCGGCACCTGGGCGCCGCTTTCGGCGAAGCGGGCGGCGGCGCGGGCAAAGACCGCCTGGCAGGCCAGCGCGGTCAGCGGCGCCTTTTCCGACGGTTTCCACACCACCGGATTGCCGCAGACCAGGGCCAGCGCCGCGTTCCAGGACCAGACGGCGACCGGGAAGTTGAAGGCCGAGATCACGCCGGTGACGCCAAGCGGATGCCAGGTTTCCATCATCCGATGCTCGGGCCGCTCGGTGGCGATCGTCAGCCCGTGCAACTGACGCGATAGGCCGACCGCGAAATCGCAGATATCGATCATTTCCTGGACTTCGCCCAGGCCTTCCGAAGGGGATTTGCCGACTTCGATCGACACCAGCCGGCCCAGGGCGTGCTTGGCGGCGCGCAGTTCCTCGCCCAGCAGCCGGACCAGTTCGCCACGGCGCGGCGCCGGCACCAGCCGCCAGGCGCGAAA
>NZ_JABXXP010001204.1 GCF_013376155.1 Nguyenibacter vanlangensis | reverse complement strand
CGCGGCCCATCGTCACCGCATGCAGCCGGGCCCGGCCGTCGGGCGCCAGGGTGGCGACGCGCAGCCCCTCGGCCCGGAACAGCAGGGCGTTCGCCGGGATGCGCACGCCCCGGTCGGGGACCGGCAGAACCAGCCGCACCTGGGCATAGCCGCCGGGCAGCAATTCGCCCCGGGGATTGTCGGCGCGCAACTGCGCCAGCAGGGTGCGCGGACCCGGTTGCAACGCGTTCGCCGTGCGGGTCAGGGTGGCGGCGAAGACGCGGCCCGGATATTCGGGCAGGCGCAGCTCGGCCGCCAGGCCGGGCCGGATCGCGGGGGCATAGGCCTGCGGCACCTGGACATAGACGCGCAGCCAACTGATGTCCGCCACCCGGAACAGTTCCGGCCCCCCGCCGCTGCCGGCGTCGATCAGGCTGCCATTGTCGGTTTCGCGCGCCGTGACGATGCCGTCATAGGGCGCCAGCACTTTTTCGAACCGCACCAATTGCTCCAGGCGCCGCACATTGGCCTGGTTCGACGCCACGGCGGCGGCGCGGGCGGCGGCGTCGCTGGCGGCCTGGTCGTTCTGCTGGGCTGAGACCGAACG
>NZ_JABXXP010001203.1 GCF_013376155.1 Nguyenibacter vanlangensis | reverse complement strand
ATTTCCGCCGCGCTGGCGGTGCGCCCGTCCACAAGCACGACGATCGGCACGCCGCCGGTCATGTCGCCGCCCTGCACCGCCCAGACATGGTTGGCCTGCGGATCCCGCCCGTTGGTGATCGCCGCGACGCCGCGATCCAGCACCAGCGCGCTGGTCGTCACCGCCTGCTGCAGCACGCCGCCCCGGTTGCCGCGCAGATCCACCACCAGGCCGCGCAGATGCGCGTCGTCCGACGCCTGGTCCAAATACTGGCTCATTTCCTGCGCCGTATCGGCGGAAAAGGCCGTGACGCGGATCACCACCACATGGTCCGCCGCATAGGCGAAGACCGTCTCGGGCGGTACCGATGCGCGGCGCAGCACGACAGTCCTCCGGCCACGTGCATCGCCCACCAGCAGCGTCACCTTGCTGCCGACCTCGCCCAGCAGCCACTGGGCGACCGTCCCGGCCGTCTGGTCGCGGGTCGCGCGGCCATTGACGGCATAGAGCCTCTGGCCGGTCGACAGCCCCGCCGGCCAGGCCGGACCATTGGCGTTGACCCCGGTAATCAGGACCGACCGCGCGTCGCGGCCCAGGGTCAGGCCGGT
>NZ_JABXXP010001202.1 GCF_013376155.1 Nguyenibacter vanlangensis | reverse complement strand
CCACGGCGAAGGCCTCGGGCAGCAGGGAGTCGAGCGTGGCGCCCGCCGCGATCCGTGCACGGAATTCGGCGGTCTTGGCCGAGAGCGCCGCGTCGTCCAGCGCCTGGACCTGGGGCTCCAGCGCATTGATCTCGGGCACGCGGCGCTGGAACGCCTTGAGCGAGCGATCGTTGGCGGTTCCAAACAGGGCACGGGCAAGACTGGCGAACATGTAGACCTTCCGGAATGGCGCGGCCCCGCACCCGGCCGAACCCCGGGCGGGCAGGAACTGTAAGGAATGGCATTCTCGCGCGGCATCTGAGATAGGACCCGCGCCGCCACGGGTCAACCGAACTCGGGCGAAGTCGGAGCACGGCCGGGGCAAAGCCGGCGCAGTCGGCGCGATGGCGCCGAGGCAGCCTTGCAGGACCAGGCGGGCTCGGCCATGATGCGCCGCGCGTCTTATTTCCTATTCTGTTAGGGTTTTTCCATATGCGGCTTTCCAGCCCGGCGGCTTCCATTCTGGCGGCGGCCCTGCTTGTCCCTGCGTTCTCCATCCCTCATGCGGTGGCAGCGGCCCCCGCCGCGGCCAAGCCGCCGGCCGCGGC
>NZ_JABXXP010001201.1 GCF_013376155.1 Nguyenibacter vanlangensis | reverse complement strand
CGGGCCAGAGCAGCACGAAGAACGGCACCGCGAAGCGCAGCACCGCCAGGGCCACGCCCATCCCGGTCCAGAAGGGCGTCAGGCGGCGCAGATACCACCCGGCGTCGCCGGCCAGGTTCGATTGCCAGACGACCAGCAACTGGCAGAAGGCCAGATAGGCCCACAGGACCGTCAGCGCCAGCAGCAGCCGGCCCAGATCGTCCCGCACCGCGCCGCCGATCCGCTCGGGCGAACTGGCGGTCGCGACCGACAGCGCCAGGATCGCGGCATCGGCGGCACACAGCATGCCATAGATGCCGGACGTGAAATCCTCCAGCGACATGGCCAGGTCGAACATCGCCAGGGTGAAGCTTACCGCCAGCGCGAACAGCATCGGCCCGGCAATGGACGCCACCGACGCCCCCGCGCGCAGCCGCCGCACGATCATCGCGGACAGGACACTCCACAACAGGGCATAGGCCACCACCCGGGCCGAGAAGAAAGGCGCGTTCAGCCACCCGCCATTGCGCAGCGCCGCCCCCGCCTCCGCCCCTGCCTCGGGCCGTGCCCAGCGATAGAGCGGCGACAGGTTCAGCAGCAGCGGCACCAGCA
>NZ_JABXXP010001200.1 GCF_013376155.1 Nguyenibacter vanlangensis | reverse complement strand
AGCGCCGGGCTGGCCGAGGCGCGCCCGGGCGAGACCTGGCAGGCGCTGATCGGCCGCGCCGACGCCGCGCTGTACCGGGCCAAGAAGGCAGGGCGGAACCGGATGGAAACAGAGCTTGAACCGGAGCCGGCCGATCAGAGCAATTGACTACTTTATGGAATCGAATGATCTGCACTGATTTTTTCATATCCACGCGGATCAGGCCGAGGCGGCCCGGGGCTGCGCGAGGGAGCGCCGCGCCAGCGACGCCAGGATCACCGCCATCAGCACCAATCCGAAATAGCCGATGGCCGGATAGACGCGGTTGACCAGCGCGACGAAGCCAAGCTGGCTCATCCCCCAGGCACCGAGCGCGATGCCGGCCGCCGCCGCCATGCGCGGCAGGCCGAACGATTGCAGCCGCACGGCGAGCGTGTAGGTCATGCCCACCGCCGAGCAATAGAGTTTCAGCAGGATGACCGGCAGCAGGGCGGCGCCGAACAAAGGCGACATCCTGCCGGCCAGGCGCAGCGTGGGCACGGCGCTGCCATGCACCAGGGCGTCCTGGCTGTGCAGCACGAAGGCCAGCCCGAGCAGCAGCGCGCCGAACAC
>NZ_JABXXP010001199.1 GCF_013376155.1 Nguyenibacter vanlangensis | reverse complement strand
CCGGCGCGGCGGCGGCCGGCGCCGACGCGTCAGGAGCGGGAGCGGCGGCCGGAGCGGCGGACTGTGCATCCTGGGCGACCGCAATCACGGGCGACGAGACGCTCAGAACGGCTGCGAGGGCCGACGCGGCAACGACAGGAACACGGTGCAGTCTGGTCATGTACTCCAAATCCTCTGTGGTAGATGGCCCGGTTTCCGGAACCACGGGGCCGCCCTGCTGATCGGTCGGGCGGACCCCGGTAACTCGGGTGAACTTGGTGGACTTCAGTCGTCGTTGCTGAGCCTGAAGGTGATCGTGTACGGGTGGTGGAATTCCTTGATGGGAACGCCATTCTTCACCGCGGGCTGATACCTGGCGCGGCGGACGTAATCGAGCGCCGCCTGGGCGAAGGCCTGGCCACCCTGCACGCTGGTCACGGCGCAGTTTGTGGTTTCGCCCGACGGTTCCACGTCGCACACCACGGTCACGCGGCCCTCACGATTTTCCTCGAGCATGTCCTCGGGATATTCGAGCTTGACGTTGTTGACCGGACGCGCGCCCGCCAGGTGATCGGGAACCGGCGGCCCCACGGGCGCGCTCGGCGCCGGCGGCACG
>NZ_JABXXP010001198.1 GCF_013376155.1 Nguyenibacter vanlangensis | reverse complement strand
CGTCGGTGGCCACGCACACGCGGGCCTGCCCGGTGCGCAGGCTCTCGATCGCGCGCGTGCGCTCGTTCTGCCCCAGCTCGCCCGACAGCGCGACCGAGGAAAAGCCCCGCTCCAGCAGCGCGCCCTGCATGTGGCGCACCAGTTCGCGCGTGGCGCAGAACACCATCGCGGTCTTGCTGTCGGTAAAGCGCAGGATGTTGACCACCGCCGGGATGATCTCGCGCGCATCGGTCAGCACGGCGCGATAGGTGATGTCGGCATGCTGCCGCGCGCCCGACAGCGTGTCGATGCGCAGCGCATCGCGCTGATAGCGGCGCGCCAGGGCCGCGATCTCCTTGGCGATGGTGGCCGAGAACAGCAGCGTGCGCCGCGTATCGGGCATCGCGTCCAGCAACTGTTCCAGCTCCTCGCGAAAGCCCAGGTCCAGCATCTCGTCGGCTTCGTCCAGCACGACGACGCGCAGGTCGGACAGGACCAGCCGGCCGCGCGACTGGTGGTCGCACAGCCGCCCCGGCGTGCCCACCACGATATGGGCGCCGATCTCCAGCGCCCGGGCCTCGCGCCGCGCATCCATGCCGCCGATGCACGAGACGATGC
>NZ_JABXXP010001197.1 GCF_013376155.1 Nguyenibacter vanlangensis | reverse complement strand
GATAGCAGATGCCCAGTCCGCCGCCGCAATCCACCAGCGACACCGCCAGGCCGCGCGCCCGCACGGCGCGCACCAGGTCGGCCACGCGGGCAAAGGCGGCGCGATAGGGGGCCATGGAGGTGATCTGGCTGCCGATATGCAGCGAAAAGCCCAGCGGATGCAGCCCGGGCAACGCGGCGGCGCGGGCATACAGCTCCGCCGCCCGGGCATAGGCGATGCCGAACTTGTTGGTGGACAGGCCGGTCGTGATCTTCTCGTGCGTGCCTGCATCGACATCGGGATTCACCCGCAGGGTGATCCGCGCCACGTGCCCGGCCGCCGCGGCCACCGCGGACAGAATCTCCAGTTCCTCGGCGCTTTCCACCGCGATATGCGCGATCGCCTCGGCCAGGGCCAGGCCCAGCTCGTCATGGGATTTACCGACGCCGGAAAAGACGATGCGCGACGCCGGAATGCCGGCCGCCCGGGCCCGCAGCAACTCGCCGCCGCTGACGACATCCGCCCCCGCGCCTTCCTGCGCCAGCACGCGCAGGACCGCCAGATGGTCGTTCGCCTTCACCGCGAAATGCACCGACGGCGACAGCCCGGCCCCGGCCAT
>NZ_JABXXP010001196.1 GCF_013376155.1 Nguyenibacter vanlangensis | reverse complement strand
AGGTCCGGCGCGCCGAATTCGCGGATCTTCTGCCGGCAGCCGCCGCAGGGGGCGCAGGGCCGGTCGCCGCCGCCGCAGATCACGATGTCGGTGATGCGGCGCTGGCCGGCCGCCACCATGGCCGAAATCGCCCCGCCCTCGGCGCAGATGCCCTGCGGATAGGCTGCGTTTTCCGTGTTGCAGCCTGCGAAGATCCGGCCGTCCGCGCCGCGCAGCGCCGCCCCGACATGAAAGCGCGAATAGGGGGCGTAGGCATTGGCGCGGACCGCGACGGCGGCGTCGATCAGCGGATCACCGGACATGTCTGTTCTCTCCTTGCTCGGTTCCCGTCGCTCTATCGGATCGGCGGGGGGAAGGATAGCGCGGCGCTTGGAAGCAGCGGCGGGAACCGGTATCCTGATGCGATGACCGAACCATCTTCTTCGCCCATGGGGCAGGACCCGACCGTCGCGGACATGCTGGCCGGCCGGCCGCATCTGTCGATGCACGCGCTCGACGGGCTGGTCCTCGAGGACGTGCCGCTGACCGCCATCGCCGATGCGGTGGGCACGCCCACCTGGGTCATGGGCGCGGGCACGCTGCGCGCCCGCTATCGCCG
>NZ_JABXXP010001195.1 GCF_013376155.1 Nguyenibacter vanlangensis | reverse complement strand
CACCGGCCGGCCCTGCAGCAGGCGGGCGGTCAGGCGGGGAAGGAAGGGCGCCCCGACATGCGTGCCGGGGGTGTGGGCGACAGGCGCCGCGGGGGCGGGATCGGACATCAATGGGCTCGTTTCAGGCCGGATACGGGGGGTGGCGTCATCTCGCGGCCCGGCTCGGCCGCCGCCTGCCTCTTCTGCCGCACCCGGCGCCGGTCGAGAACCGTCGCCAGCCCCCACAGGATCGAAAATCCGATCACATTCACCGCGACCTGCAGCATCCAGCCCGACCCGAACGAGGTGAAGACCAGCCGCGCATACAGGTCGATGACCGTCCCGGCCGCGAAGATTTCGAGCGAATGGCGGCCGAACAGCGCCATCAATCGCCCGAACCGCCCCTCGGCCACGCCCCGCGCCCCGTGCGAGGACTGCACCAGGTAGAAGATCGCCATCACGTCCACCAGCCGCAGCGGGGCCAGCACGCTCTTGTCCGGTGCGGGGATGGCGAAGGGCCGCAGGTCCGGCAGCCCCCACAGCGACCAGGGAAAGACCTCGAAGGCCGACAGCACCAGATAGGCGCCGCACAGGCCGCGCAGCCAGCCGACCGCCGGCAG
>NZ_JABXXP010001194.1 GCF_013376155.1 Nguyenibacter vanlangensis | reverse complement strand
CACGGCGGTCTGGGCGTCGCGCCGCAACGGCGCCTGGCGGCGGCCCAGCACCACGTCCTCCATGGCGTCCAGCCGCGCGATCTTGGCTTCGGCCGACAGCCGGTCGGTATCGACGATGTCGTCGATCACCCGGGCGAAATCGTAATAGGCATGCACATGCGGGCGCAGCCGCCGGCTGATCAGCAGCGAACCGACGGGAAAATTCTCATCCCCCGCCCCTTTGCCCGACGACACGTCCTCGGTCCCCCAGACGGACGCGTCCTCGCGTGCGCCCAGCGCGTCCTTGGGTCCATCCTCCGGTCGCGGCGCGTCCACGTCCCGCTTCTTCCGTTTCTGGGTCTTCGTAGCGCGTCTGGTCATGGAACGTCCGGTCATCTGCGGCGGGTTTGGGATTGAAATGTCATGGCGCGGGCGCATCGCCGGCGCCGGTCGCCTCGGTATAGGCACGGCTCTTCCACACCACGCCCCGGCCCCGATGATGATCGATGGCCGAGCCGATCGTCGCCGCGCTATAGAAGCTCGCGATCGCCGGCAGCAGCAGCGCCCAGGCGGCCGGCAGGCCGAACCGGCGCAGCGTCGGCACGAACGACGCCATCGAC
>NZ_JABXXP010001193.1 GCF_013376155.1 Nguyenibacter vanlangensis | reverse complement strand
GCATCGGAGCGCAGGAACCACGCTGCACCACCGCCAGGCGCGCAACGGCATGGAAGTCCAAGAGCCCGTTCGGGAATGGGTGCTGGTGAGCGGGAGCGGCCCGCAGGGCCGCGCCCGGCGTGTGTTTCCGAGCACCGAAGCGGAGCGGCCTTGATGGCCGCGCGCATCGGAGCGCAGGAACCACGCTGCACCACCGCCAGGCGCGCAACGGCATGGAAGTCCAAGAGCCCGTTCAGGAATGGGTGCTGGTGAGCGGGAGCGGCCCGCAGGGCCGCGCCCGGCGTGTGTTTCCGAGCACCGAAGCGGAGCGGCCTTGATGGTCGCGCGCATCGGAGCGCAGGAACCACGCTGCACCACCGCCAGGCGCGCAACGGCATGGAAGCTCAAGAGCCCGTTCGGGAATGGGTGCTGGTGAGCGGGAGCGGCCCGCAGGGCCGCGCCCGGCGTGTGTTTCCGAGCACCGAAGCGGAGCGGCCTTGATGGCCGCGAGCATCGGAGCGCAGGAACCACGCTGCACCACCGCCAGGCGCGCAACGGCATGGAAGTCCAAGAGCCCGTTCGGGAATGGGTGCTGGTGAGCGGGAGCGGCCCGCAGGGCCG
>NZ_JABXXP010001192.1 GCF_013376155.1 Nguyenibacter vanlangensis | reverse complement strand
GGACCTGCGCCGCCCCGAACTGGCGGCGATCACGCGCGAACTGGCGGTCATGCTGGGCGCGGGGCAGGATATCGACCGGGCCCTGCGCTTCCTGGTGGAGACCATGCCGCGGGCGCGGGTGCGCGCCGTGCTGGACGGCGTGCGCACGAGGGTGCGCGACGGCCGGGCGCTGCATGTGGCGATGGGGCGCTATCCCGGCAGCTTTCCGCGCCTGTATATCGGCATGGTCCGCGCGGCCGAGGCTAGCGGCGACCTGGCGCCGACCATGGAACGGCTGGCGCTGCTGCTGGAGCGGGAACGGGCCCTGGCCGCGACCGTGCAATCGGCGATGATCTATCCCGCCATCCTGACCCTGGCCGCGACCGGATCGATCTACCTGCTGCTGACCCAGGTCCTGCCGCAATTCACGCCCCTCTTCGCGCAGAACGGGGCCACCCTGCCGGCTTCGACGCAACTGATGATCCAGGCCGGCGACTGGCTCGGCCGCTACGGGCCTGCCGTTCCGCCGGTCCTGCTGGCGCTGGTCGCGCTGGGCCGGATCATGCTGCGCCGGCCGTCCGTCAGGCTGCGGGCGGATCGCTGGCTGCTGGCGCTGCCGGTC
>NZ_JABXXP010001191.1 GCF_013376155.1 Nguyenibacter vanlangensis | reverse complement strand
CGACAACCCCGCGCTGCGCGCCCATGCCGGGTCCGCCGTGCCGCAGGGTGCCGGGACGGCGGAGGCAGGCGCGTCCGGGGAGGAAGCCGGAGTGACGATACTGGCCGAGGGGGCCGACGATGTTTAATTTCGCCTGGTCCGAGATGGCGCTGATCGGGGTGGTCGCCCTGCTGCTGATCGGGCCCAAGGACATGCCGGTGGCGATCCGGACCATCACGGGCCTGATCAAGAAGGCCCGCAAGATGGCGGCCGAATTCCAGTCCCATGTCGATGAGATGGTGCGCGATGCCGACCTGACCGCCGCGCGGGACGAATTCAACCGCATGCGGCGCTTCAACGTGCGCAACCAGATCATGCAGGCCATCGACGGCGACGGCTCGATCCGGCGCACGCTGGACGAATCGCCGCTGGCGGAGGCGCCCCAACACTCGCGCCCGGCGGCGGCGGACATGGCGGCCCCGTCCGGAACTCCCTCCGGAACCCTGGCGGGTTTCGACCCCGGCGGGCTGCATGAATACGGCTATGCCACGCCGGTCGCGTCCTATGCCGAGACAGCCTATCCGCCGGTCGAGGATGAGGGCCCGCCGCCGGCCCTGCTGCC
>NZ_JABXXP010001190.1 GCF_013376155.1 Nguyenibacter vanlangensis | reverse complement strand
ATGCGCGACCGCTTCGGCGATCGATTCGGCGCCCGGCGGGCCGGCCGCACCGGGCTGCCCGCCATCCGCGGGCTTCGGCAGCACGAACAGCGCATGGGCAGGGATGTCGGACGGCACGACCAGATAGCCCGCGCCGATGCTGCTCGCCATCGCCAGCACGGCCACCAGGATGGCGGCACCGATACGGTTCGCGTTCTTGCTGTCCATCCGGGATACGGGGCTCCGCCTGCGTTTTGGTTGCCCTGCGTTTCGGTTGCATAGAGGCAGCGCCTTACCTAGACTGCGCGCCGCCTTGTGTGAAGCATCGCCCGGCCGTTCCACATGGGACGGGGTTTTCATGTCCGCACCGGCATTCCACCGTCGGGATCGACCAAGCTGCTTCCGTTGTCCAAGGCCCCATCTTCCCCATGAACCCGATCATCGTCATCCCCGCCCGCATGGCCTCCGTGCGGCTGCCGGGCAAACCCCTGGCCATGATCGGCGACCGGCCCATGATCCTGCATGTGCTGGCGCGCGCGCGCGCCGCCGATATCGGCCCCGTCATCGTCGCGGTCTCCGATCGCGACCTGGCATGCGTGGTCCAGGACGCCGGCGGCACCGCC
>NZ_JABXXP010001189.1 GCF_013376155.1 Nguyenibacter vanlangensis | reverse complement strand
CGCATCGCGGTGGAAGGCGGGATGGTCGGCGCGCCGGAACCCTGTGCCGGGCCGCCGGGCACGCGGGTGGTCGTCGAGGATCTGTTCTTCGCCACGCCGGCGCGGCGCAAATTCCTCAAGAGCCCGCGGGTCGAATCCGGCCATGCCGACATCACCGTGCGCCGCCTGGCGCTGTCGGTGCCGCATGTGGCGTTTCGCCTGCAACTGGA
Source organism: Nguyenibacter vanlangensis (assembly GCF_013376155.1). GTDB lineage: Bacteria > Pseudomonadota > Alphaproteobacteria > Acetobacterales > Acetobacteraceae > Gluconacetobacter > Gluconacetobacter vanlangensis. The sequence continues at coordinate 393 of NZ_JABXXP010001189.1, read as the reverse complement.
TGACCGGGTGGTGTTCGACCTGCCGGCGCAGGACATGGCGGATCGTGTCGCCGCGCTGCTTGACGCCGAAGGTGCGGACGGGATGCTGCCGGTCGAGGGGCGCAAGGGCGAACTGGAACTGAGCGGTTTCGCCTGCGGCCCGTCGGTGCATCGGGCCACGGCGGCGGGGCAGATCCTGCTGGTCAATGGCCGGCCGGTGGTCGATCCGGTGCTGCGCACCGCGGTGCGCGTGGCCTATCGCCACGTGATCGAGCATGGGCGCCATGCGGTGGTCGCGCTGTCGCTGCGGATTCCGCCCGATCAGGTCGACGTGAACGTCCATCCGGCGAAAACGGAATTGCGTTTCGCCGACGCGGCCTCGGTGCGCGGGCTGGTGATCGGCGCGCTGGGCCG
>NZ_JABXXP010001188.1 GCF_013376155.1 Nguyenibacter vanlangensis | reverse complement strand
CGCCGCGCATGCCCTTCGCCATCGACGTGGGCGGCCTGGCGCCCGACGGCACTCTGCCGCCCGCCCGGACCGACGCCGGACAGCTCGAACTCGCGCTGCTCAATCTGTGCATCAATGCCGGCGACGCCATGCCCGACGGCGGCACGATCGCGCTCTCGACCCGCCCCATACATATCGACGGCCCACATATCGACGGCCCGCCTGTCGACAACTTGCATACCGACACTCCGCACGGCGACGGCCCGCGCATCGGCGATTCGGCCGGGGGCGACCTCGCGCCCGGCCCCTACGTCGTCGTCTCGGTCGCCGACCAGGGCACCGGCATGTCCCCCGAAACCCTGGCCCGCATCTTCGAACCCTTCTTCACCACCAAGGATGTCGGCCGCGGCACCGGGCTGGGCCTGTCGATGATCTACGGCTTCATCCGCCATGTCGGCGGCGACGTCCGCGTCGCCAGCACCCTGGGGCAGGGGACGCGGGTCGATCTCTATCTGCCCGTCCAGCAGGACGCCGTCTCCCCCGCGCCGCCGCCATCCCCCGCACCCCCCGCGCCGCGCGGCCTGCGGGTGCTGGTGGTCGATGACGAGGACGCGGTCCGCGCGGT
>NZ_JABXXP010001187.1 GCF_013376155.1 Nguyenibacter vanlangensis | reverse complement strand
CCAGCAGGCGGCGCATGGTGCCGGCACCCAGCGGCCGGGCGCCGTCCTGTGGCAGGGAGGCGCCGATCTGGCGCAGTTCGCGCAGGAAAGCCAGCGGTGACGCCGGCCGGTCGATGACGGTTTCGGTCTGCCACCTGCCCTGCCCCGGCCAGGGCCAGTCCGCCTGCAGGGTGGCGGTATCGGGATAGGCCGGGGTGGCGCAGGGTACGCCGGCGGCCTGGTGCACGGCGCGCCATTCGGCGAAGCTGCCGGCGCAGAGGGTGGAAAACCCCATCGTGCCGCCGGGCGCCAGCAGGTCGGCCAGCCGTGCCAGGGTAGTCGCGCGGTCGGCGAACCACTGCATGGACAGGCTGGAGCAGATCAGATCATAGCCGCTGCCGGCGGCGGCCGGGTCTTCGGCGTCCAGGGTCAGGAACCGGGTCTTGCCGTCCTCGCCCAGCCTTTGGCGGGCGCGGGCGACCATTTCGGGCGCCAGGTCGGTGACGGTAAGGTCCGCGTCGGGGAACAGGCGGCGCAGATGAGTGCTGAGAAAGCCGGTGCCGCAGCCGAGTTCGAGGATGCGGGCCGGCGGGGGGGCGCCGGCGGCGATGCGTTCGGCCAGGCG
>NZ_JABXXP010001186.1 GCF_013376155.1 Nguyenibacter vanlangensis | reverse complement strand
TGCCCAACCACGCGCCGCTGACCGTGGCCGAACAGTTCGGCACGCTGGAAAGCCTCTTTCCCGGCCGGATCGACCTGGGGCTGGGCCGCGCCCCCGGCTCGGACCAGGAAACCATGCGTGCGCTGCGGCGCGACCCGGCCAGCGCCGACCGCTTCCCGCAGGACGTCGTCGAATTGCTGCATTATTTTGACGAACCCGTCCCCGGCCAGCGCGTACGGGCGGTCCCCGGCGCCGGGCTGGACATCCCGGTCTGGCTCCTGGGCTCCTCCCTGTTCTCGGCCCAGCTTGCGGCCCATCTCGGCCTGCCCTTCGCCTTCGCGTCGCATTTCGCGCCCGACCAGATGGAACAGGCCGTCACCCTCTACCGCCAGCTCTTCACCCCCTCGCCCCGGCTGGCGCAGCCCTACGTCATGCTGGGGCTGAACGTGATCGCCGCCGACAGCGACGACGCGGCCCGCATGCTCTTCACCTCGCACCAACAGCAATTCGTGGCCCTGCGCCGCGGCATGCCAGGCCAGTTCCCGCCGCCCGTCGCCTCGACCGAGGGGCTATGGAGCCAGATGGAACGCGCCGGCGTCGAACGCGCCCTGGCCTGCGCCGTGGT
>NZ_JABXXP010001185.1 GCF_013376155.1 Nguyenibacter vanlangensis | reverse complement strand
CACCGGCAGGCTGGCCAGGAACAGCCCGTCCGGCCGCAGCGCATGCCGGATCTGCGCCAGCGCCCCCGGCAGGTCGTTGACCCAGTGCAGCGACAGGTTGGCCACCACCAGGTCGAACGCCCCCGGCCCGAACGGCAGCCACTCCTCGTCCGCGCAGACCGCCATGCCGCCATTCACGCCGGCCATGCGCGGCGACAGGTCGCAGGACACGACGAAATCGACGCCCCGGGCCCGCAATCGCGGCGCCACCACGCCCCGCCCGCCGATATCCAGCGCGGCGGAGAAGCGATAGGTCGTGTCGTCCAGCCGGTCCAGCAGCCGCTCCGCCACGTCCTCCAGGATCGGCGCCACATCCCCCGCCAGCAGGGCGGCGCGGTCGCGATGCCGGCGAACGGCGCGCCGGTCGAAAATCACAGGGCCAGTCATTATAGGGCCGGTCATTTCACGGTCGGTCATGGGCGGGATGTGCTCTTCCGGTCGAACTCTGCCAATGGCACCTTTGCGTGAGGAACGACGCAGGGCGAAAAACGCATGACGGGCAGTCCATGACGGACAGCGGAACGGACGGCGGGGCAGGGCGGCGGGGCGCCGCGGCCGCCCTGCGC
>NZ_JABXXP010001184.1 GCF_013376155.1 Nguyenibacter vanlangensis | reverse complement strand
CGCGGCGCGCTGCCCCTGTTCGGGCTGATCGCCCACGGCGTGCACATGAACGGCCTGGTCCGCCGGCCCGACGGCTGGCATCTGTGGATCGGCCGCCGCGCGATGGACAAGCGGCTGGACCCCGGCAAGCTGGATCACCTGGTCGCGGGCGGCATTCCCGCCGGCCACACCGCCGGCCAGGCCCTGGCCAAGGAAGCCGCCGAGGAAGCCAGCATCCCCGACGCCCTGATCCGCCGCGCCGTGCCGGTGGCCGAGATCCGCTACGCCATGGAACGGCCCGAGGGTCTGCGCCGCGACGTACTGCATTGCTACGACCTGGAACTGCCGCCGGATTTCGTCCCGACCCCGTCGGACGGCGAGGTCGAATTCTTCACCCTGATCCCGCTCCAGGAAGCCTGCCGGATGGTACGCGACGGCGACGCCTTCAAGTTCAACGTCAATCTGGTGCTGCTGGACCTGTTCCTCCGCCACGGGCTGATCGACCCGGCCGGCGATCTCGGACAACGGATCCGCGCCGGCCTGTCCGGCCGCGACAATCCGGCCTTCGCATGAACCGCCCGCCGTTGAACCGCCCCGCCTCCGCCGCGTCCGCGCGTGCCCTGCTCC
>NZ_JABXXP010001183.1 GCF_013376155.1 Nguyenibacter vanlangensis | reverse complement strand
GCCGGGCACGATGCGGCGGCCCATGCCGAGATGCTGGTCATGCGCGCGGCGGCGCGGCGCCTGGGCACGCCGCGCCTGGTGGATTGCACGCTGGTGGTGACATTGGAACCCTGCCCGATGTGCGCCGCAGCCGCCGTGCATTTCCGGATCGGGCGCATCGTCTTCGGCGCCTATGACCCCAAGGGCGGCGGGGTGGACCATGGTCCGCGCCTGTTCGACCGGCGCGAATGCCTCCACCGCCCCGAATGGGTGGGCGGCGTGCGCGAGCGCGAGGCATCGGCGCTGCTGCGCGATTTCTTCGCCGCGCGGCGCGGGCCATGATACGCGCGCGGTGATTTGCGCAAGCGGCGCGGCTGGCGCATTCTTCTAACGCATCTTTCATCGGCAGGTATGGGAGAGGTGCGGAATGCCGATGCATTCTGCCAGGGTACGACACAGGACGCGGGCGTCGGCAGCGGCCGGCCGGCCCGTCAACGATCAGGAATGCTATGTCTGACGCGTTTGATCTGATTTCTTCCGTTCCCGCTCGCCGGCCCCGCGCCGGGATGGCAGCCGGGGTGGCGCCCGGGACGTCGCGCGCCAGGGTGCTGGCTGCCAGGGTGCTGCCG
>NZ_JABXXP010001182.1 GCF_013376155.1 Nguyenibacter vanlangensis | reverse complement strand
CTGGCCGGCTCTTCCCGCGCGGCGCGGCCGGCACGGCCGCGCGGCGTCTACATGGTCGGCCAGGTCGGGCGCGGCAAGACCATGCTGATGGACCTGTTCTTCGACCTGGCCCCGGTGGCGCACAAGCGCCGGGTGCATTTCCACCGCTTCATGCAGGACGTGCACCAGCGCCTGCACGCGATGAAGCAGGCGGACCCCGGACTGGCCGACCCGATCCCGCCCCTGGCCCAGGCCATCGCGGGCCAGGCCTGGCTGCTGTGCTTCGACGAATTCCAGGTCGACGACATCGCCGATGCCATGATCCTGGGCCGGCTTTTCGAATATCTGTTCGCCGCGGGCGTGGTGGTGGTCGCGACTTCGAACACCCGGCCGCAGGATCTGTTCCAGCACCGGCCGGGGGCCGACGCCTTCCGGCCCTTCATCGCCATCATCCAGCGCGAGGTGGACACGCTGGAACTGGACTCGCCACGCGATTACCGGCGGGGCGGCCTGCGTGGGGTCACGACCTGGATCGTGCCGCCGGGCGCCGAGGCGACGCAGGAACTGGATTCGCTGTTCATGCGCCTGGCCGGCGGGGCGCCGCTCTGCCCGGTGACGCTGCAGGTCAT
>NZ_JABXXP010001181.1 GCF_013376155.1 Nguyenibacter vanlangensis | reverse complement strand
GGGAGGAGCGGGCTGGCCCCCGCTGATCCGCGACCTGGCCGACCGGACGGGATATGGCCGGAGCCTGGCCGACGTGCGGGCGATTCCCCATTTCGGCCGGGCGGCGCAGGCCGATCCGCGCGGCACGCTCGGGGCATTGGCCGCTGAAGCCCTGATTGCGATCGAACGGACCGGTGCGGAGCGGATCCTGCTGGGCGGGACGGGGCTGGCGGGATTTCGGGATGCGCTGGCCGCGCGGCTGGCGGTGCCCGTGCATTGCAGCCTCACCGAAACCTTGCGGGCGGTGGTGTCCCATATGGCAGCACGGGGCTGATTTGCTCCCAAATATTGTGAACAATAATCGTTGACATATTGTGACGGATCGTCATTCTCCATTCGGAATGTTTCGCGGGTGGTCGGATTCCGGGCGGTGGGGCCGGGCACGTGCAGGATGGAGGGACGAGATGGCCAGCAGAGGAAAATTGCGGGAATTGCCGCTACGGCTCTCCCTGGCGGGCGGAAGCGCGTTTCTGCCGGCGATGCTGCTGCTTTCGGCGGCGGTGGCGCCTCAGCCGGCGCAGGCCGTGCCGGCGAAAGGCCGGGCCGCCGCCAGCCATCGTCCCCGGGCCGG
>NZ_JABXXP010001180.1 GCF_013376155.1 Nguyenibacter vanlangensis | reverse complement strand
AGGCGGCGCTGGATCGGCTGCGGGCCCGGGTGGCGGAAACCGGCGGGGCGGAGGCCAGGGCGGATTTCATGATGCTGGACCTGGGCAGCCTGCGCTCGATCGCGGCCTTCGCCCAGGCGCTGGGAGAGCGGACGGACAGGCTGGACATCCTGGTGAACAATGCCGGCCTGATGGGCGCCCCGCGCCGCGCGCAGACCGAGGACGGGTTCGAGCTGCAATTCGGCACCAATTACCTTGGCCATTTCGCCCTGACCGGACGGCTGCGGCCGCTGCTGCTGCGCGCCCCGGACGGCGGGCGGGTGGTCAGCGTCGCCAGCCTGGCGGCGTGGCGCGGCCGGCTGGTATTCGACGATCTGCAGGCGCGGCATCGCTATACGCCGTTCGGCGCCTATCGGCAGAGCAAGCTGGCCAACCTGATCTTCGCGCTGGAACTGGACCGGCTGGCGCAGTCCGGGGGGTGGAACCTGCATTCCCTCGCCGCCCATCCGGGCTGGGCGGTGACCGACATCATGGCCAGTCGCGTGCCCGAGGCGCCGAACGCGGCCGAACGGGCGATCCGGGGCATGGTACGCGCGATCTTCCGGCTGATGGGCCAGTCGGCCGAGGCCGGG
>NZ_JABXXP010001179.1 GCF_013376155.1 Nguyenibacter vanlangensis | reverse complement strand
GATCACAGCGCCGGCGCTATGCCGCCCCGCCAGCAGGTCGCGCAGCGCCGGCAGGAAGGCGATGCGGCTATCCCCCCAGGCCAGCGACAGCAGCAGCAGCGCCAGGACGGCGCCGGCCAGGGCACCCAGCAAGGGCAGGTCGCGGCGATCGATCATCGACCGGCCTCCCGCGCCGGATCGGAATATTCCGGATCGGAGTCTTCCCGGGCAACGTGCTCCGGGGCGAAATGCTCCAGAGCCTGGCGGGCCTGCGCCAGCCGGTCCAGCGTATCCAGCGTCTGCGGCAGCCCGCACAGCCACAGCCGGCCGGGCAGCGACAGGCGATGCGCGCCGGGAAAGGCCGCGCGCAGCGCCGGATGGTCCAGCAGGTCCTGCGCCAGCGAGGTGCCGGTCTCCGAACGGATCAGCACCAGCAGGTCGGGCGGCCGGGCGATCAGATCCTCGATCGGCAGATAGGCCGCATGACGATGCCCCATGGTGGCGGCGAAGTTGCGGAACCCTGCATGGGCCAGCATATCGTCGGCCAATGTCCCCGTACCCGTCACGAAGCCGTTGGCGGCATAGAGCGCGGCGACCGGGTCGCCGCCCCCGGGCGCGGCCGGCGGGGCGATC
>NZ_JABXXP010001178.1 GCF_013376155.1 Nguyenibacter vanlangensis | reverse complement strand
ATCTGGGGCGATCCCCCGGACCGCGCGCGGGCGCTGGCCACGCTGCGCCGCGCGGTGGCGTGCGGCGTCACCCTGATCGACACCGCCGACAGCTACGGCCCCTATGTCAGCGAGGACCTGATCCGGGCGGCGCTGTATCCGTATGACGGGCTGGTGATCGCCACCAAGGGCGGCCACACCCGTCACGGGCCCAATGTCTGGCGGCCGGTCGGCAATCCCGACTATCTGCGGCAATGCGTGCTCATGAGCATGCGCCGCCTGGGCGTGGCGCGGATCGATCTGTGGCAGTTGCATCGCGTGGGTCCCGACTGCCCGCCCGAAACGCAGTTCCAGGCGATCGCCGAGATGCGGCAGGAAGGACTGATCCGCCATGTCGGCCTGTCGGAAGTGTCGGTCGAGATGATCGAGCGCGCCCGCCGCTTCTTCCCGGTCGCGACGGTGCAGAACCGCTATAACCTGGTCAACCGGCTGTCCGAGGACGTGCTGGACTATTGCGTCGCGCACGATATCGGCTTCATCCCCTGGGCGCCGCTGGCCGCGGGCGGCCTGGCCCACGCCCATGGCGCGCTGACCCGGGTGGCGCAGGATCTGGGGGCGACCACCGGGCAGGTC
>NZ_JABXXP010001177.1 GCF_013376155.1 Nguyenibacter vanlangensis | reverse complement strand
ACCGGCCTGTCCATCCAGCAGGTGCTGGAGGACGCGGCCGGCCGCCTGGTGGGTGGAAGCATCGTGCCCAGCATCACCGCCGGGCGGACCGATGCCGGCGTGCACGCGACCGGCCAGGTGGCGCATCTGGATTTTCCGTCCACGCTGCGCCTGACGGCTTCGATCGTGCGCGACGCGCTGAATTTCCACATGAAGCCGCACCGGGTGGCGATCCTGTCGGCGTGCCCGGTCGACCTGGCGTGGAATGCGCGATTCTCGGCGATCCGCCGTTTCTATCGCTATCGCATCCTCAACCGTCGCAGCCGTCCCGCACTGGATGAAGGCAGGGTCTGGCTGGTCAAGCGCGCGCTGGACGAGCGCGCGATGGCCGAGGCCGCGCGCCACCTGCTGGGCCGGCATGATTTCACCTCGTTCCGGGCCAGCGCCTGCCAGGCCAGGAGCCCGCTGCGCACCCTGGACCGGCTGGACGTCGCGCGGCATGGCGAGGACATCGTGATCGAGACGGACGCGCGGTCTTTCCTGCACCATCAGGTGCGCAACATGGTGGGCACGCTGAAGCTGGTCGGCGAAGGCAGTTGGCCGCCCGCGCGGGTGGCCGAGGCCCTGGCCGCCCG
>NZ_JABXXP010001176.1 GCF_013376155.1 Nguyenibacter vanlangensis | reverse complement strand
CCGCGCGCGGCCATCGGGACGCGGGCGGGCATCCGTTCGGGGAACGCACTTTCCCACCCGCCGCCCAGCGCGTCGTAAAGCTGCACCAGGTCGCGCGACAGCGCGCCGGTGCTGCCCGTCAGGTCGGTCTGCGCCCCCAGGACCTGCCGTTCGGCATCCAGCACCGTCAGGAACGTTACCATGCCGTGGCGATATTGGTCGCGCGCCAGGTCCAGCGCGCGCTGGTCGGACGCGACCTGCCGCTGCAGGCTGTCGCGGCGCATCTGTTCGTCGCGATAGGCCGTCAGCGCGTCATCGACCTCATGCCACGCCCCCAGCACCGTCCGGCGATAGGTGATCGCGGCCTCCTGCTGGGCCGCGTGGCGCAGTTCCAACTGGCCGCGCAGCCGCCCGCCCTGGAAGATCGGCAGGCTGATCGAGGGGCCGACATTCCACGTCTTTGCGTTCCAGAACCCCAGGTCGCGGAAGGACAGCGACTGGAACCCGAACCCGGCATTGATGGTCACGCGCGGATAGAACTCGGCCACGGCCTCGCCCACCTGGGCGGTGGCCGAGTGCAACTGCGCCTCGGCCTGGCGGATGTCGGGGCGGCGGCGCGCCAGTTCGGACGGCACG
>NZ_JABXXP010001175.1 GCF_013376155.1 Nguyenibacter vanlangensis | reverse complement strand
CCCGATTCTGCCGGTCAGGGCAGCCGGGGCGACGCGCCGGCCGAAACGCGCCCCGCGTCGCCGCATGCGGGGCTGATGGCGCGATGATCATGGTCCATCCATATCCATACCGTGGCCGGGGGGCTTCCGGCCGGGGTCTTCATGGTCCGGGGTGCGATGCGCCGCGTCCCGGGGGCGGGCCTGCGTGAGGGTGTTTCCACGCAATAGCCAGCGTGGGCTGGACGGGCTGAATTTCTTCGTTGCGAATCTGCAGGCCGCCTTCGGGTCGTTCATCGCCGTCTACCTGACCGGCGCCCACTGGACCCAGGGACAGATCGGCGTGGTGCTGAGCATCGGTTCGGTCACCGCGATGGTCAGTCAGGTGCCGGCCGGCATGCTGGTCGACCGGCTGCGCGACAAGCACCGCGTGGCCGGATTGTCGATCCTGGCCGTGATCTTCTCATGCCTGCTGCTGGCGCTGTTTCCGCAGCAGATGCCGGTCGCGGTGGCGGAGATCCTGCACGGCCTGGCGAGCTGCACGCTCAACCCGGCGATCAGCGCGATCACGCTGGCGGTCGTCGCGACGCAGATCGCCCGCTCGGCCGGCGCCGGCGTCGGCCTGCTGGGCGAGCGGTT
>NZ_JABXXP010001174.1 GCF_013376155.1 Nguyenibacter vanlangensis | reverse complement strand
CCCCCGTTGCCGCCCCCGTTGCCGACTGTGCGGCAGCGGGCGGATCAGCCCAGATCGCCAGGTCGGCCCGGGCCACGCCCAGCCCGGCCAGCAGGCGGGCCATGCCCGATTGCGGGTGGCCGTCCGGCAGGGCGTTCCAGTCCGCCTCATCCAGCGACAGATCGACCCAGGGCAGCACCAGCCGGCCCGTTTCCCCCAACCCCATGTCCATGGCCAGCACCGATTGCAGCACCGCCAGCACCGACGGCGTCGCGGCGGTAAAACCGACGGCCCACAGCCGTTCGCCGGCCGGCAGCGGCGTGTCGCGCCAGCGCGCGGCCTGGGCATGCAACAGGGCAACCTGGCGGGCGGCGGGGTTCATCACCCCCTGCTCGGCCAGCCAGGCGGGCCAGACCCCGGTCACGATCGACAGGAAACGCAGGGTCAGGTGCCAATGTTCGGCGAAGTCGCCCTCGGCCGCCAGGGGCAGGCGTTCGGCCAGGTCGCATTCCGCCCATTCGGCGTCGTCCATCAGGTCCGCCAGCGCCTGGGCCAGCGGCCAGGCCTGGTCGATGGTGCGGACATCGCCGAACGCGTCGCCGGCCTGCAGGATCAGGCGCGTCAGCGTGGCCAGGCG
>NZ_JABXXP010001173.1 GCF_013376155.1 Nguyenibacter vanlangensis | reverse complement strand
GGGAATGCCGACCAGGCGGGCGGCTTCCTCGTTATTGCCGATCGCGAACAGCCGGCGGCCGGTGCGATGCACCCGCAGGAAGGCCGCCAGCACCGCCATGACGGCCAGCGCGATGACGGCGGCGCCCGGCAGCGGACCGAGATGGTCGGCCACGAAAAATCGCGTCAGCCCCGGCGGCAGCGCCGTGATCCACGCGCTGCCCATGATCAGGAACACGCCCATGCGGAAGATGCTGAGCGTACCCAGCGTGCAGACGATCGGCGGCACGCGGCCGCACAGGATGATCAGGCCGTTGATCCAGCCCAGCGCCGCGCCTGCCAGCACGAAGGCCGGCACGACCACCGCGACGGGCCACCCCGCGACGAACAGCGATCCGCCGATCGCCGAGACCAGCCCGAGCATGGAGCCGACGGAGGCGTCGATTCCGCCGGTCAGGATCACCAGCGTCATGCCCGCGGCCGGCACGGCGGTGATGGCGCTGGTGACCATCAGCCCGTCCAGGTTGACGCGGGTCCAGAATCCGGCATGCGCGCCGAGGCTGACGGCCGCCACCACCAGCACGATGACGCCCAGCAACGCGGTTTCGCGCCGCGCCAGCAGCGCGCGCCAGGCGATC
>NZ_JABXXP010001172.1 GCF_013376155.1 Nguyenibacter vanlangensis | reverse complement strand
ATCCTGGCCGGAGGAGCCGGCGACAATGCGGCCGGCGCGGTCGGGCTGGGGGCGGTGCGGGAGGGCGATGCCTTCGTCTCGCTGGGGACGTCGGGAGTGGTGTGGGCCACGACCGAGCGTTTTCGCCCCCGGCCGGAATCGGCCATCCATGCCTTCTGCCATGCGGTGCCGGAGATGTGGCACCAGATGGGAGTGACCCTGTCCGCCGCGTCCTGCCTGGCCTGGTGGGCGGAGGTGGCCGGACGGGACGAGGCGGCGCTGCTGGCCGAATTGCCGGAGCGGATCGCCGCGCCGTCGGGTGTGCTGTTCCTGCCCTATCTGTCCGGGGAGCGGACGCCCCATAACGACGCCGCGATCCGGGGCGCGTTCGTCGGGCTGGATCGGGCGAGCACGCGGGCGGACATGACCCAGGCCGTGCTGGAAGGCGTGGCCTTTTCGTTTCGCGATGCCCTGGACGGGTTGGCATCGGCGGGTTCCGTCCTGCGCCAGGCCGACGTGATCGGCGGCGGGTCGCGCAGCGCGGCCTGGGTGTCGATCCTGGCCTCGGTCATGGATATTCCGCTGCATCGTCTGGCGCACGGAGAGCAGGGCGGCGCGTTCGGCGCGGCGCGGCTGG
>NZ_JABXXP010001171.1 GCF_013376155.1 Nguyenibacter vanlangensis | reverse complement strand
AGCACGCCCCCCACCGCGCCGCGCCAGCCGGCATGGGCCGCGCCGACCACACCGCCATCCTCGGCCGCGAACAATACCGGTCCGCAATCAGCGGTGATCACCCCCAGCGCCACCCCCGGCCGGTCGGTGACCAGCGCGTCGGCCTGCGGCGCGGCGCCAGCCTCCCATGGACTGGTCACGACCGCCACGCCGTCGCCATGCACCTGGGTCACGCCCAGCAGGCATTCCGGGCGCACCCCCATGACGGTCGCGACCCGGCGGCGATTTTCGGCCAGCGCCTGGGGCGTATCACCCGAACGGGTGGAACAGTTCAGGCTTTCGTAAGGGCCCTGCGATACGCCCCCAAGTCGGGTGAAGAACCCGTGCGGTACATCATCCAGCAAGGCGTGACGCAGGACGGCCTCGGGCGGAATCGCGTCCGTCCCCATCGGGCCCGATCCCCCGGCGTGATCCTGCCTGTCCTTATTCATGCGCCTGAAATCCCGGTGGTGCCGGCAGTCCGGGCGATGTCAGGGCCAGCACCTTGAACAGGCGCCCCATCCTGTCCGGCGCGGCCAAGCGCTGCGCGGCGTCGCGAATGGCATGCGCCTCGGCGGCCGCGCGGCCGCGTGCCAATT
>NZ_JABXXP010001170.1 GCF_013376155.1 Nguyenibacter vanlangensis | reverse complement strand
CACCCCCAGCCCCCGCGCGGCGGTCACGAATTCCGCGCGGCGCAGCGCCATCACCCGCCCGCGCACCGGCCGCGCGACATAGGGCACGTAGACCAGCGCGATGATGCAGATGGGAATCAGCACGTTGTCGCTGGCGATCGTCACCGGCCCCAGGCGCAGCCCCTGGCTGACGGTGACGATGGAGAGCGAGATGGCGAACAGATAGACCGGCACCGCCCACATGATGTCCATCAGGCGCGACAGCACCGCATCGACCACCCCGCCGGCATAGCCCGCGACGATGCCCACCGCCGCCGCCAGCCCGATGCACAGCATGGCGGCGCAGAGGGAGATCAGCAGCGAATTGCGTCCGCCATAGAGCAGCCGCGCGGCCACGTCGCGCCCCTGGCTGTCGGCCCCCAGCAGGTCGGCCGACATGCGCCAGGTCGGGCCGATCGGCGACAGGCCCAGATGCAGCGGGTTGTCGTTGGGCTGCATGATGTCGACCTGCCGCCCGTCCAGCAGCAGCGTGCCGGCGACGTTGGAGGTGAACGGATCGGTGTGCGCCAGGTAGCGGGCGTAGAGCGGTGCGGCCAGGCAGGCCAGGCCGATCGCCAGCAGCACCGCCAGCGAGAGCAT
>NZ_JABXXP010001169.1 GCF_013376155.1 Nguyenibacter vanlangensis | reverse complement strand
AGGCGCTGCTGGCTGGAACGGGGACGGGAGCGGACACGGCGCCGGCGGCGGAGCGGGCTTCGGACGGCGTGGCGCGGGATGCGTGACGCCGGGGGCGACGGTCCTGCGGATCGACGGCTGTCGGTTCTTCTTCTTCTTCTTCTTCTTCTTCTTCGGCACGGAAGGCGACGAACCGCTGCATAGTCATGTTGAAGCGGGAGAGAACGTCGTGAAAGTTTGGACGGACAGCGATCTGCGTCATGTCGTGATGGCGGATGGGCGTGAGCTTTCCGTCCCTCTCGAACGGCTCCCGCGTCTGCGCGATGCATCGTCGGAGCAAAGGTCTCGCTGGCGGTTCATCGGGCGCGGCAAGGGGATCCACTGGCCGGATGTGGATGAGGACATCCTGGTTGCGAGTCTGCTGCGCCTGTCCTGATCCCTTGATCGCCTCGTCCCGTCCGGCCCTTTCGGGTTGCCGATTCGGGCTGCTGAAATTTTCAACGAATCAGGGTGCAGGGACCTGCGGTCCCTGCCGGGTCCGGGCAGCGCCCGGATGGTGCCGGCCGGGTTGCTGCCGGTCGGGTGCTGCCGGCCAGGTTGTGCCCTTGGGGGGCACCCGGCCGGCGCGCGGGTTCTATT
>NZ_JABXXP010001168.1 GCF_013376155.1 Nguyenibacter vanlangensis | reverse complement strand
CGACAGGCGCAGCGCCTCGGCCAGCCGCGCCAGGGTCGCCGCCGAACAGGCGACCGGCCGCCCCTGCTCCAGCCAGGTGTACCAGGTCGTACTGATCCCGCAGAGTTGCGCCACCTCCTCACGCCGCAACCCTGGCGTGCGGCGACGGCCCGGCATCGAATACATCCCCGCGTCGGCGGGCGACAGGGCCTCGCGCCGCGCACGCAAAAACGCCCCCAGCGCCCGGCGCGGATCGGATGGCGGCATTGCGATACGAAGCGTCATGGTGGTTTTCATACCCGTATAAATTTAGGTCTTATACTCGATTATAAGCCATACCATCCTGCCTGCGCCGCCGGACAGCCGATCCGGGCAGAACGCAGGAGCCCCCATGACCGAGACGCACCAGGATTTCACCGCCGAACGATACGGCCCCCGCGCCGCAGAATACGTGGCCAGCACGGTCCATGCCGATGGCGCCGACCTGGACCAGATCGAACGATCCGTCGCCGGCCGGGGGCTGGAAACCGTGCTGGACCTGGGCTGCGGCGGCGGCCATGTCAGCTACCGCGCCGCCCCCCATGTCGGCCAGGTCACGGCCTGCGACATCACGCCGGACATGCTGGACGCCGTGGCGCG
>NZ_JABXXP010001167.1 GCF_013376155.1 Nguyenibacter vanlangensis | reverse complement strand
CGCGTGGCGGCGGGCGGCCCCGGGCGGAACCGGGGGCCGGCGGGGGCGCCGATCCTGCCGGTGCTGAAGCGGCATCGGGCGCTGGTGCTGTATGCGGTGTGCCTGATGACGGCGTTCAATGTCTTCAGCCACGGGTCGCAGGACCTGTATCCCAAGATCTTCCTGGCGTTGCAGAGGCATCTGCCGCACCCGACCGTCACGCTGATCGTGGTGCTGTACAATCTGGCGGCGATCGCGGGAGGGCTGTGCTTCGGCATGCTGTCCGAACGGATCGGGCGGCGGCGGGCGATCGCTCTGGCCGCGCTGCTGGCGCTGCCGCTGCTGCCGCTGTGGGCGCTGCCGGAATCGGCGGCCTGGATCGCGGTGGGGGCGATGCTGATCCAGTTCTGTATCCAGGGGGCATGGGGCGTGGTGCCGGCCTATCTGAACGAATTGTCGCCCGCGGACATTCGCGCGACCTTCCCCGGCGTGGCCTATCAATGCGGCAACCTGCTGGCGGCCGGTTCCAGCCTGATCCAGAATGGTATCGCGGCGCGGATGGGCGGCAACCTGGCGCCGGCGCTGATGCTGGTGGTGGGGAGCGCCGGCGGGGCGATCGTCCTGCTGACCATGCTGGCCG
>NZ_JABXXP010001166.1 GCF_013376155.1 Nguyenibacter vanlangensis | reverse complement strand
GCCGCGCCCACGCACGCGTCCTCGGACCGGCTGGGCAGGAACGGCACGCCGATCCGCGCCTGGCGCAAGGCGGTCCAGCCCGCGTTCGCCGCACCGCCGCCGACCGTGCGGACCGAACGGAGCGCCGTCGCCCCCAATTGCTCCAGCCGCGCGTATCCCGTCGCCTCGATCATCGCCATGCCCTCCAGCACGCCCTGGAAGAAGACCCCGTCATCGGCCGGGCGCGGCTCCAGCCGCGGCTGGAACGCCGGGTCGCTGACCGGAAAGCGTTCTCCCGCGCGCAGCAGCGGATAATAGTCCAGTCCGGTCGGCATGTCGGGACGAAGCCCCGCCGTCAGGGCAGCCAGCCGGTCGACGCCGAACAGGCCCAGCAGGACCGCCCCCCCGCTGTTGGACGCCCCGCCCACCAGATAGCGGCCGCCGATCCGGTGGCTGTAGATCCCATAGGACGGAGCGTCGATTCGCACATCCGACAGCAGCTTGACGACCAGGGTGGAACCTAGCGCCGTTACCGCGTCCCCTGCCCGGTCCGCCCCCGTCGCCAGGAACGACGCGCACCCGTCGGTGGTGCCCGCATGAACGACCGCGCCGGGCGGCAGGCCGGCCGCCAGCCCTTCGG
>NZ_JABXXP010001165.1 GCF_013376155.1 Nguyenibacter vanlangensis | reverse complement strand
GACCGCGCGGCAGGTGCTGGACGGGCTGCTGGACGGCGTGGCGGTGGGCGGCGAGGTGTGGCTGGTGGGTGCCGGGCCGGGGGATGCCGATCTGCTGACCCTGCGGGCGCTGCATCTGATGCAGAATGCGGATTCGGTGCTGTACGACCAGTTGCTGCCGCCCGAATTGCTGGACCGGGTGCGGCGCGACGCCGAGCGCGTGTTCGTGGGCAAGCAGCGCGACCGGCACACCATGCCGCAGGAGCAGATCAATGCCGAGTTGATCCGCCGGGCGCGGGCGGGCGAGCGGGTGCTGCGCCTGAAGGGGGGCGATCCGTTCATTTTCGGCCGGGGCGGCGAGGAGATCGAGGCGCTGATGGCGGCCGGCGTTCCGTTCCAGGTCGTGCCCGGGATCACCGCGGCCAGCGGCTGCGCGGCCTATGCCGGGATTCCGCTGACGCATCGGGATTGCGCGCAATCCTGCCTGTTCGTGACCGGGCATGCGCGCCGCGACGGCACGCTGGACCTGCCCTGGGAGAGCATGGCGCGGCCGGGGCAGACGATCGCGATCTATATGGGTGTGACGGCGCTGCCGGAATTGTGCGCCATGCTGGTGCGGCACGGGCTGCCGCCGGACTGGC
>NZ_JABXXP010001164.1 GCF_013376155.1 Nguyenibacter vanlangensis | reverse complement strand
GCGCCGGCCGACCAGGCCGGCGATTTCGCCGGCATAGGCACCGGCCGCGTTCACGACCGCGCCCGCCGACCAGGCCTGCCCGCCCCCGACGATCCGGAATCCGTTCGTCTCCCGCGTGATCGCCGTGACGGGCGTCAGAGGGCGGATCGCAACGCCTGCCTCCCTGGCCCGCGCCATGACCGCCAGCGTGGCCGCCATCGGGTTGATCTTGCCTTCCTCCGGGCAATAGGCGCCCCCGAGGAATCCGGCACCCAGCGCCGGCTCGATCGCCCGCAATTCGCGGCTGTCCACCATGCGGGACGCCACGCCCAGCGACTGCTCGACGGCCACCTTCGCCCGCAGGCGCGCCATGTCGGCTTCGCTCTCGGCCACGGCCAGGCCGCCGCAGATCCTGATCTCCAGGTCGCGGTCGAAGAATGGCGCCATGGACTGCCACATCCGGATGGAATCCCGCTGCAGGGCAAGCGTCCGTGCCGGCAGCGACGGACCGTCCGCCCCTGCGCTGTCGTCGAAGGCCATGAGCTGGGCATGAAGACTGCCGGCATTGCCGCCCGACGCCAGGGCGCCGGGGCGCCCGCGTTCCAGCACGACGACGCGGCGCCCGGCCTGCGCCAGGAACA
>NZ_JABXXP010001163.1 GCF_013376155.1 Nguyenibacter vanlangensis | reverse complement strand
GGTCCGGCTGGCCGCATACAGCCGGGTCTGGGCCTCGCGGTCGCCCGCCAGCCGCGCGGTCTCGGCCGCAAGCTGCGTCGCCCAGCCGATATTGGCGCGCAGCGCGAACGCCCCGTTCTCATACGCCCAGTCGCGCCTGATGTCCCAGCCGATCATGGCCGGGGCGATGGCCTTCAGCGCCGGACAGGGCTCGCCCGCGGCCAGAAGCTGGTTGCTGCCCTGGAACGAGAAGCCGAACATCCCCACCCGCCCGTTGCTCCCGGGCAGGGCGGCGGCCCAGGCGACGCTGTCGGCCCCGTCCGCGGCCTCATGTTCGAACAGCGCGAACCCGCCGCCGGACTCGCCCCGCCCGCGCACATCCTGCATCACGACGATATAGCCGCGCGCCGCGTACCATTCCGGCGGCGCATAGCACAGCGACGTGCCGATCCGCCGCCCATAGGCCTGGCGCATCATCAGCACCGGCCAGGGGCCCGGCCCCTCGGGCTGCCAGATATCGGCGACCAGGCGCGTGCCGTCCCGCGTCGCCATCGCTTCGGTCCGCTTCGGCCGGACGGGCAGGGGGGTCATCACGCCAGCTCCCGATAGGATGGCGGCCGCTCGGCGATCGCCCGCCCGCCCCGCACCACC
>NZ_JABXXP010001162.1 GCF_013376155.1 Nguyenibacter vanlangensis | reverse complement strand
CCCTCCGGGTCATATACCGCCACCGGCCCGGCCGCGCGGATCCCGGCCGCCAGCCCGGCCAGCGCCTCGGCCGCCAAAGGATGGGCCAGCGCCTTGTAGAGAACATTGCCGCCCGCCTGGGCGTCATAGGTACGAATGTCCAGCATGCGGGGTTCATACCGCAGAATCCGGCGGGCAGAAATCACTCCCGAAGGATTAACCCCCGCGGGATCGGCACGGGCCCGCCCGTCACGCCGCGCCGTCCAGCCCCAGTTTCCGGCGCATGTCCTCGGCCACCGCGATCGTGTCGTCCAGCGGCGTCACCGGCCAGTCCTGCATCCGGCCGGCAAAGGGACGGATCCGCCCCGCCTGCGCCAGGTCGCGCAGGAACAGCCCGATCCGCCGCGACCGGCCCGGCAATTCAGCCACCATGACCGGCGCGCTGCCCGCCACGGCCTCGGAGACCATCGACACGCTGTCTTGAGTCACCACGATGGCATCGGCGCAAGCCAGCAGGCCCAGATAGGGATTGTCGCCCTGCATGTCCCACACCCAGCCGCCCAGCGGTTCCAGCGCCGCGCCGATGATCGCGCGCGCATGCACGCCGGTCCGGCGCGACGGCGTCACCGCCACCCCCACCCGGTCCTGCCG
>NZ_JABXXP010001161.1 GCF_013376155.1 Nguyenibacter vanlangensis | reverse complement strand
CGCCGGTGATCGGCCTGTTCGACCCGGCCGAGATCATGCGCCAATCGGTCGCCGTGCAGCAGGTCGAGCAGGAGATGGCCGGCCGGCGCGACGCGCTGATCCACGACGTCCGCGCCGAGGAGACCGAGGTCCAGACCCTGCGCCAGCGCATGATGTCCGCGCCGCGCGACAAGGCCGAGGCCCAGCAGCGCGCGCTGCAGCAGCGCGTGGCGGCCGACCAGCGGAAATTCGGCAACCGCAACCGGATCCTGCAGGAAGACATCCAGATCGCGATGAACCAGGTACAGCGCGAGGTCGGGCAGGTCGTCGCCTCGGTATCGAAATCGCGCGGCCTGACCCTGGTGATGCAGTCGGGCGGGGCGGTGCTGCACGGGCCGCAGGTGGACATCACCGACCAGGTGATCGCGCAGTTGAACACGATCCTGCCGCATGTCTACCTGCCGGCGGCGAACGAGGACCCGGAAGTGGTGGCCAAATCGGGCAAGTTCCCGACCGCGCCGGTCCAGATGAGCGACCCGGGTCAGCAGGGATAACACTCCCGCCCCGACGTCCCGGGGGGCATCCCGTGGCGCTACCCGGCGATGTGCTGGCCGGCGATGCGCTGGCCATGCCGGGTTTCGCCGGGCCGGCAC
>NZ_JABXXP010001160.1 GCF_013376155.1 Nguyenibacter vanlangensis | reverse complement strand
GCTGGCGCGGGCCGAGGGGCTGGACGCGCACGCGCTGAGCGTCTCGGCACGGCTGGACGCAATCGTGACCGGCGTCGACAAAGCTTGACCGCGGCGCCGACAATCCGCACATATCCGCGTGCATTCTCTCTATCGGGCCTCGGGATCGCCTTGTGCGACGATCCCGGCGCTCGGCTTGTCCCTTGTACCGGCCCGGCGCCGGTCAATCAGAAGATCGAAGGACCCGATGTCTAAGGAAGACATGATCGAATTCAGCGGCACGGTCACCGAGCTGCTGCCCAATGCCATGTTCCGCGTCAAGCTGGACAATGAACACATGATCCTGGCCCACACCAGCGGCAAGATGCGCAAGAACCGCATCCGCGTCCTGGCCGGCGACCGGGTGAATGTCGAAATGACGCCGTACGATCTCAGCAAGGGTCGCATCACCTTCCGCTTCAAGTAAGGCGGCGGTACTCCTCTTGTCCGACCCGTTCCCGTCCGATCCGCATTCGTCCGCCCCGCCGCTGCCGGGGCTGGTCCTGGCCTCTGCCTCGCCGCGCCGCCGCGACCTGCTGGCGCAGATCGGATTGCAGCCGCGGCGCATCGTCGCCGCCGACCTGGACGAAACGCCGCTTGCCGGCGAACTGCCC
>NZ_JABXXP010001159.1 GCF_013376155.1 Nguyenibacter vanlangensis | reverse complement strand
CCCGGGGTCCAGCCGCCCGTCCGCCCCGACCGGCAGGATCACCGGCTCGAACCCCTCGTCCGCCAGGTCACGCACCGATTCCAGCACGCATTTATGCTCGGTCGCCACCGTGACGACCCGCCGCCGCGCATCCCCCCGCGCCGCCAGGAACCGCACCGCCCCCTTGATGGCGATGTTGTTGGCCTCGGTGGCGCCCGAGGTGAACACGACCTCCCGGCTGTCCGCGCCCAGCAGCGCCGCGACCATGTCCCGCGCCGCCTCGACCGCGTCATGGGCACGGCGCCCCAGCACATGATCGGCGCTGTGCGGATTGCCGAACGATTCGGCGAACCACGGCATCATCGCCGCCATCACCGCCGGATCGCAGGGCGTGGTGGCCTGGTAATCCAGATAGAGGGGCCCCATCGCCGCACCGCCGCTCATGCCCGTGCCACTCATGCCCGCGTCATTCAGGCCCGCTTCATTCAGGCCCGCTTCATTCACGCCCGCGTCGCTCATCCCTGCTTCCTCTCCGCCACGATCCCCGCCGCCGCGCGTGGCGCCAGCCGCCCCGCCATCGCGGCATAGGCGGCGATGAACGCCGCGACATCCGCCTCCCGCACGTTCCAGGGCAGCGACACGCGGATGGCCTC
>NZ_JABXXP010001158.1 GCF_013376155.1 Nguyenibacter vanlangensis | reverse complement strand
GCCAGGCCGGCATGGTGCTGGCCGCGCACCGGCGCCAGGGGCTGGTGCTGGAGCGGCGGCTGACCGAAGGCGACTGGACCACGCTGGTGCTGCGCAAGCCGTCCGGCGGTCATGCCGGCTGAGACGGCATGATATGAATGTAAAATAATAGGCTGAATTTCAAATATAAAGGATGATGCCATGACCGATATCGCCTCGCGCCTGCCGGCATTGCGCGCCGTTCTGGCCCGGATGGAGGTGGATGGCGTCATCCTGCCGCGCGGGGACGAGCATCTGGGCGAGTATGTCGCGCCCTGCGCCGAGCGGCTGGCCTGGCTGAGCGGTTTTACCGGCAGCGCCGGCATGGCGGTGGTGCTGCGCGACGGGCCGGCCGCCGTGTTTTCCGATGGCCGCTACATCACCCAGATGGACCAGCAGGTGGACGGCGCGGCATGGGCGCGGCTGCATATCCGCGACACGCCCCCGGCGCAGTGGCTGGCGGAGAATGGCGGCCGGGGGCTGCGTATCGGTTATGACCCGCGGCTGATGGCCGAGGCCGGGTTGCAGCCCTTTGTCGATGCCGGGCTGACGCTGGTGCCGCTGGCCGCCAATCCGGTGGACGCGATCTGGTCCGACCGCCCTGCCCCGCCGGCC
>NZ_JABXXP010001157.1 GCF_013376155.1 Nguyenibacter vanlangensis | reverse complement strand
GGCGATTTCCTTCGGCGCGGCGGTGGGCGCGGTCCTGACGGTGATCGCCGCGACCTTTCCGGGCGAGGTGTTCGGCTTCCTGCTGAATGCCTCGGGCGCGATCATCCTGTTCGATTACCTGATGGTCGTGTTCGCGCAGATCGCGCTGCGCGGGCGGATGCGCCGCGCGGGGCGGCGGCCGGCCTTTCCGATGCTGCTCTATCCCTATCTGTCCTGGCTGACGGTGGGCGCCATCCTGCTGGTGATGGCGACGATGATGCTGACGCCCGATACACGGGTGCAGATCGAGCTGGGCAGCGTCACGCTGGTTCTGATCCTGGCGCTGGGGATGATCGTGCCGCGCCGGGGGCGCGGGACGGACGACCCGTCAGCGCCGGAATGAAGCGTGTTACAAGCGGGCACATTTTGCCATTCACGCGCCATGATGGCCGGGCCAGAGTGACGGCGACGGAGCGGGCACCGGCCCGTCCGGATGCAGGAGAAGATTTGGAATGAGCAGGCAGACTCTCCGCCGCGCCGTCCTGGCGCTGGGTGTGATGATGGGCGGTGCGTTCGTGACCTATGACGCGACCTCGGCCCAGGCGCAGGTCTATGGCCCGGTCGCCCCGGGCTGGGCCCCGCCGCCGCTGCCGCC
>NZ_JABXXP010001156.1 GCF_013376155.1 Nguyenibacter vanlangensis | reverse complement strand
CGCCGTACCGGCATGGCGGCGGAAATCCGCATCGCGCGCTTCCTGCAGCGCATCAACCCGCCCGGCGGCTGGACGCCGCGCCGCAACCTGCAGGACCCGCTCAGCTTCCGCTGCATGCCCCAGATCGGCGGCGCCTTCCTGGCAACGCTCGACCGGGTCGAAATCGCGCTGGCGCACGGCCTCGCCCGATGCGACGACAATCCCATCCTGCTGGACGGCCGGGCGATGACCTCGGGCGCCTCGCTGCCCCTGACCCTGGCGCTGGACGCCCAGGCCCTGGTCCTGGCGCTGTGCCATTACGTCCGCGGCGTGCTCGGCCGCATCCTCGCCCTGTGCCGCGAGGACCTGTCCGGCCTGCCGCGCAACCTGACCTTCGATCCGGGGCGGCAGGTGGCGTTCGGCGCGGCGACCAAGCTCGCCGCCGACCTGTCCACCGCCATCCTGCGCGAATCCACCCCCGCTTCGCTCTACCAGGTGCCGGTCGCCAACGGGTTCGAGGACGAAGCCAGCTATCTGCCCTCCATCGCCCGCGCACTGCGCCTGCAATGCACGCTGCTCCACCCGCTCGTGGCGCTGGAGGCCATGGCCGCCCGGCAGGCGGTCCGCCTGTCCGGCGCAACCCCCGGCGGCCTGG
>NZ_JABXXP010001155.1 GCF_013376155.1 Nguyenibacter vanlangensis | reverse complement strand
GTGGCCGCGCAGCAGGAGCTGGCGCAGGTCGGGGCCGCCGCCTTTACCGCGCCCGGGTTCCGGCCGGGGCTGGTCCGGCATGTGGTGCTGTTCCGTTTCCTTCGTGGCGTCACGCCGTTCCAGAAGGCCGAGATTGCCCGCCGGTTCTTGGAGCTGGCGGTCGATTCGCGCCGCCCGGATGGCCGGTCCGTGGTGCGGTCGATCGAAACCGGCCTGCAGAATAGCGGCGAAGGACAGGATGACGGGTACGAGATGGGGTTCCTGGTGACCTTCGGGTCCGAGGGGGACCGCAATTACTATGTCGGCCGGCCGGTCGTGACGCGGCCCGGCTTCTTCGACCCCGCGCATGACGCGTTCAAGACCTTCTTGGCGCCCTATCTGGCCGGGGTCTTGTCGTTCGATTATCGGGTGGCGGCGGAATCGCAGCCGCCTTCGGCATCGTCGCCGAAGAGCGTGAAGCACCATGCCAGGCGCCGGAAATGACCGGTTCGCGACCCATGCAGGCAGGAGACGAAGGAAGCAGCATGTCTGATATCGGAACAACCGGGGGAACGGGCGGGGAAACAGCCCGGGCGCGCCGGCGGGGCGGCCTTGGGCGGATGGCGCTGTCGTGCGGGACGGCGGTCCTGCTTGCC
>NZ_JABXXP010001154.1 GCF_013376155.1 Nguyenibacter vanlangensis | reverse complement strand
GGGGCGGATTGCCGCGCGCGGCCCGGGGCCAGCACCAGATAGGCCGCAGCACAGGCGAGGCCCGCGATGCTCATGACCAGGAAGGGCCGGCGCCAGCCGCCCCAGGCCAGCAGCGGCAGCAGCAGGGCGGGGGCGACGAGGTAGCCGAAATAGTTGGAGGACATCAGCGCCGAGGGCGCCTTGTCCCGGGCGGCGGCGGGGAACACGTCGTAGAGGGCCTTGATGCTGGCGGCGGGAAAGATCCCCTCGCCCATGCCGAAGAGCAGCCGCACGAGCAGGAGCGCCGAGGCCGTCGCGACCAGTCCGGTGCCGAGCGTGAACAGCGACCAGAGGACCAGCCCGACCAGGACGACGGGTTTCGACCCGAAGCGGTCGGCCAGCCATCCGCCGGGTATCTGCATGCAGGAATAGCCCAGATAGAACACGCCCAGCACGAACCCCTGCCGCGTGGGCGACATGTGAATGTCGTGCAGCATGGCGGGGACGGACAGGGTCATTGCCGCGCGGTCGAGATAGGACACGCACCAGCCGAGATAGAGCAGGGCGAAGACCGCGTATTTCGGCTGGACGGGCATGGCGCGGCCTATTCCGGCAGGGCGGCGCCGGCCGCCGGTGCCCGGCGTCCGGGCGGGACC
>NZ_JABXXP010001153.1 GCF_013376155.1 Nguyenibacter vanlangensis | reverse complement strand
CCCAGCGCCTCGGCCGCCGCGGCCAGCGTGCCCACCGGCGCCACCAGCCGCCGCACGCCCCAGACGATCAGGATGCTGCCCGCCACCGTCATCAGCAGGAAGGCGGTGGGAAAGGTCGGCGAGCGGAACGGGTTGGGCGGCGGCATCGTGTAATGGATGGTCAGCCAGCGTGTCTCGTCCGGCAGCAGGAAGGCCACGGCCCGTCCGGGCGTGCCCCGCTGGGCGCTGAACAGTACGTGCCGGGGCCGCAGATGCGGCGGCAGCGGCGGAATGTTCTCACGCGTGCGCATGAAGGCCAGCCACGACATGCGCATCCGGTCCGCCGCCGGGGGGTTGTCCACGGCCTGGTCGATCATGTCGGGTTCGGGCCCGGGACTGAGCGTCGCGCGGAAGCTGGGCGGCAGGTGCAGCGCGTCCAGTTCCGCCGCGCGGTCGGCCGGCGGCGTCTCGACGATCGAACGATAGATCATGCCGACCCGGTTCTGGGTCTCCTGCTGGACCATGCGGCGGTCGAAATCAATCCGGTCCAGCGCATGGATCGTCAGCCCGATCGCCTCGATCACGCCCAGTCCGACGATCAGCAGCAGGCTGGTCCGCGCGGCCAGCGACCGGGGGCGCAGCCAGTCGGCGATCCGCC
>NZ_JABXXP010001152.1 GCF_013376155.1 Nguyenibacter vanlangensis | reverse complement strand
GATCTCGATCGGCTTGCCCTTAGGCAGATGGCCGATATGGGCGTTCAGGATGCGGGGGAAGTTTTTTTAAACGCCTCCATGACGCCAGCGTCCTGACCCGGATGGCGTGGCCGGGCGCTGACATGGGAAAAACCAAGCCGTTTCAGCAGAGTGGACACGTGCCGCTCGTGGTAGACGACGCCGAAGCGCTCCTCGATCACGCGTTGCAGATCGACCCGGCGCCAGCGCACCACGCCATCGCGCTGCCGATCCGGGCCCGCCTCGACCAGGGCCTTCAATTCGGCCTGCTGTGCCCCGTTCAATCGGCAGGCTGGCCCCGCGTGCTGATGATCGCGCAGGCCATCGGGTCCTTCGGCATTGAAGCGATGAACCCAGTCTCGCAATGTCTGGCGATCCATGCCGCCTACGCGGGCCGCATCCGTCCGGCTGGACCCGTCACGGATCGCCGCCAGGGCCAGAAGCCGGCGCGCAGCGTTCGCCTGCTGGCTGCGCGCCGCAAGTCGCCTCAGATCAGAGGCCGAATAGTCATCTCGTAGCTTTACCGCCGCCGTCATCAGCCAGATCCTCCCGCATCAAGAGAATCAGAGCCGGCGCCGTTCGTCACTTCACACACGAGTCAGTGGCTACGTCCTTTGGTAT
>NZ_JABXXP010001151.1 GCF_013376155.1 Nguyenibacter vanlangensis | reverse complement strand
GGACCTGGCGGCGGTGGAGATCGGGCCGGTGGGCGCCGCGGTGACCGCCGTCTGCCTGGCCACCGGGTCGCTGTGGGGCAAGCCGATGTGGGGCGCCTGGTGGGTATGGGATGCCCGCCTGACCTCGGTGCTGGTGCTGTTTTTCCTGTATCTGGGCCATATCGCGCTGATCCGCGCGTTCGACGAGCCGCAGCGCGGCTATCGCGCGGCGGCGATCCTGGGCCTGGCGGGCGCGATCGACCTGCCGATCATCAAATTCAGCGTGCAATGGTGGAACACGCTGCACCAGCCCGACAGCATCACCCTGACCGGCGCGCCGACCATGTCGCTGGCGATGCTGTGGCCGCTGCTGGTCTGCACGCTGGGCTTTACGCTGGGATTCGCCGCCATCGTGGTGGCGCGGCTGCGCGCCGCGGTGATGGAAAGCCGCGTGCGCGCCGCCCTGGCCAGCCGCCGCGGCCGGAGTGGCATGCCAGAGAACGACATGCCGGAGAGCGGCACGCCCGGCCGGGTAGACCTGGACGGAGCAATGGCATGACCCACCTGCCCTATATCGCCGCGTCCTATGGGCTGGCCCTGGGGCTGGCGGTCCTGCTGGGCGGCAATGCCGCGCTGCGGCTGCGCCGGGCCAAGGCGCGGC
>NZ_JABXXP010001150.1 GCF_013376155.1 Nguyenibacter vanlangensis | reverse complement strand
CTGGAGACCGATGCCTCGGGGCGCGGCGTGATTGCCCGGACGAACGGGCGGGCCTTCATCCGCGCCCCCGGCTATCGCGCCGGCACGGCCGACATCGCCGCCCTGCCGCCCGATGGGACGATAGCTCTGACCCCCTTCGTGCCGAAGGCGCTGTATCTGTCCAGCTACGGC
Organism: Nguyenibacter vanlangensis; assembly: GCF_013376155.1. GTDB lineage: Bacteria > Pseudomonadota > Alphaproteobacteria > Acetobacterales > Acetobacteraceae > Gluconacetobacter > Gluconacetobacter vanlangensis. The sequence goes on along the minus strand of NZ_JABXXP010001150.1, from coordinate 469 downwards.
ATCGGTTCGGCCGCGTTGCGGAACCGGGCGCTGGCGCTGATCGGGCAGTCCGGGCTGAACGCACTGGTCATCGACGTCAAGGGCGATCGCGGCCTGGTCCCCTATCCCAGCCGCATTCCCCTGGCGATCGCCGACGGGGCGCGCCGGATGACGACCATTCCCGACCTGGGTGCCCTGGTGCGCATGCTGCATGCCCGGAACCTGTATGCCATCGCGCGGATCGTCGTCTTCAAGGACCTGCCGCTGGCCTCGGCCCGGCCGGACCTTGCGGTGCGCCTGCCCGATGGCCGCCTGTTTCACGACCGGCAGGGCATGGCCTGGACCGACCCGTCCCAGCCCGCGGTGCGCCAGTACAACATCGCGGTCGCGATCGAGGCCGCGCAGGCCGGGTTTGACGAAATCCAATTCGATTACATCCGTTTTCCCGACGAGGCCGCGCGCACCCGCTTGCCGGGCGCGGCCAGCCAGG
>NZ_JABXXP010001149.1 GCF_013376155.1 Nguyenibacter vanlangensis | reverse complement strand
GGGCATGCGGCCGCAGGCTGGACAAGGGCACGGCGACCGGCCCGTCTTCCGCCGCCGCCCGGCACGGCGCAAGGATGGATTTGCACCCGAGCCATGCGGCCAGTAGGGTGCCGCCATTCGCGAGCAGGGCGCGGCGATCGACGGGTTTCGACAAGATCTGGGGCATGGAATGTCTGTGAACGAAGAACAGCAAACGGGCAAGGACGGTGCGCTGGCCAACGCTCAATGGGGCGGGCGGTTCGCCGGTGGCCCGTCGGCCATCATGCAGGATATCAATGCCTCGATCGGCTTCGACCAGGCGCTGTGGCGGCAGGACATCGCGGGCTCGCTGGCCCATGCCGCCATGCTGGCTCGGACCGGCATCATTTCCGAAGCGGACGAGGCCGAAATCCGCAGGGGCCTGACCGAGATCGGCGCGGAAATCGCCGCCGGCCGGTTCACGTTCAGTACCGCGCTCGAAGACATCCACATGAATATCGAGGCCCGCCTGTCCGAACGGATCGGCGAGGCCGGCAAGCGGCTTCATACCGCGCGCTCGCGCAACGACCAGGTCGCCACCGATTTCCGTCTGTGGGTGCGCGACGCCATCGACGGGCTGGACGCACAGGCGGCGTCGCTGATGCGCGCGCTCAGCCGCCGCG
>NZ_JABXXP010001148.1 GCF_013376155.1 Nguyenibacter vanlangensis | reverse complement strand
CGGGCGGACCTGACCCTGACCCGGGGCGGCGAGGCGCCGCTGCACGAACGCATCCGCACCGGGACGCCGCAGGAGATCACCCTGCCGATCAACCGGCCCGGGCCGCTGCTGGTGGGGCTGACGGCCTCGGCGCTGCCCGGCGAGGTCTCGACCGCGAACAACCAGGACGTGGTACGGATCAACGGCGTGCGCGACCGGCTGCGCGTGCTGCTGGTCTCGGGCACGCCGAACCAGGGCGAGCGGGTCTGGCGGCGTCTGCTGAAGGCCGACCCGTCGGTCGACCTGGTGCATTTCACCATCCTGCGGCCGCCCGACAAGGATGACGGCACGCCGCTGTCGGACCTGGCGCTGATCGCCTTTCCGGTGCGCGAGCTGTTCCAGCAGAAGATCGGGCAGTTCGACCTGATCATCCTGGACGGGTTCGAGAACCGGGCGATCCTGCCGCGGACCTATCTGGAGAACATCGCCGACTATGTGCGGGGCGGCGGCGGGCTGCTGCTGATCGGGGGGCCGGAATTCCTGGGCCCGGGATCGCTGCAGGACACGCCGGTGGGCGACATCCTGCCGGCGCACGTGCCGGAGGCGGGCGGCATGGTCGAGCAGCGTTTCCGCCCCGCATTGACCCCGGCCGGCCACCGCCAC
>NZ_JABXXP010001147.1 GCF_013376155.1 Nguyenibacter vanlangensis | reverse complement strand
CGCGGCCCAGCAGGCGGCCCTGCTGCGCCGGCAGGTCGAAGACCGCCAGGCGGGCGTGACCGTCATCGCCGGGGCGCGCCGGCAATGGGGCGATCCGCTGGCGGTCCTGGCGGTCACGACGCAGGTCCTGCCCGACGACAGTTTCCTGACCGACCTGATCCTGCGCCAGGGCCAGTTGATCATCAGCGGCCAGTCCTCCGAGGCCACCGGGCTGATCCAGGCGCTCAGCAGGGACCCGGCCTTCCGCAATCCGTCCTTCGTCGCCCCGGTGACGCGCGTGTCGGGACAGAATGCCAGTCTGTTTTCGATTCGCGCCGATGTCGGGCGGTAGTTAAATCAATGGCTTGGTGTCCCATTGCCATCCGGAATTCGTCCTGTGGATTTCGGAGGCGGGATGCGAGGCCACGCAGATCATGGACCAGAGGATGAAATCACTGCGGACAATGGTGCGCACCCTGCCCGAGGGGCGAGAGGGACGGCTGCTCGCCCTGGGCATGCTGGCGATCGGGCTGATGCTGGCCTGGCTGCTGGTGCTGGGCCCGCTCTGGGACTGGTACGCCGTCCGTGCCCAGGCGCTGGACCTCCAGCGCGCCACCGTCAGCCGCATGGACCGCCTGGCCGCGTCCCTGCCGGCCCTGCGGCG
>NZ_JABXXP010001146.1 GCF_013376155.1 Nguyenibacter vanlangensis | reverse complement strand
CGGGCGGCCTGCGCCTGACCTTCGCGGCCGGCAGCGCGGACATGAATGCCGCGATGATCGACCGGGTGAAGCAATTTGCCGCCGGCCTGCTGCGGACGCCCGATACGCGGGCGGAAGTGGACGCCACCGCGTCGGGCTCGCCCGACGACGTCTCCACGCCGCGGCGGGTGTCGCTGGAGCGGGGGCTGGCGATCCGGTCGATCCTGGTTCATGCCGGGGTGGCGACGACGCGGATCTATGTCCGGGCCATCGGCCTGCCGCGCGCCGGAATTGCGGGCCCCGACGTTGCGCCACCGGGAAGCGCGAACGAAACGGTACCCGATCATGTTGACGTGACCCGGTCGGATATGGTGGCCTCGACGTCAAAGCCCCCCGCCCCTTCGGAGCCACATCCCGCGCCGTGACCCAACCGACGACCTATCTGCTGCGCATCGCCGCGTTCCTTGCCGCCGTGGCCGTGGTGGCCACCCTTCTGTCGCGGACGCTGTTCGCGGCGTTCTTCAACAATCCGATCCTGGACGGGCTGATCCTGGCCATCCTGGCCTTCGGGATCATGTGGAACATCCGCATGGTGCTGCGGCTGCTGCCGGAGGTGCGCTGGGTCGAGACGCTGCGCCAGCCGCGCGCCGGGCTGACCCCGCCGACGCC
>NZ_JABXXP010001145.1 GCF_013376155.1 Nguyenibacter vanlangensis | reverse complement strand
CCGCGCGGCGCAAGGCGGCGCCCTCGACCGGCTCTATCGCCGGGTCGACCGGCGCGTGGTCGCCGTGCTGGCGATCGCCTACCTGCTCGATTGCATCGACCGGATGAATATCGGCTTCGCCCAGCACCAGATCGCGCAGCGGATCGGCCTGTCCACCGCCGATTACGGCGTCGCGGCCGGCATTTTCTTCATCGGCTACGTGCTCTTCGAAATCCCCTCCAACCTGCTGCTGCCCCGGGTCGGCGCGCGCCGGACATTCTTCCGCATCATGGTCCTGTGGGGCCTCGCCTCGGCGGCCATGGGCCTGCTCCACGACCGGTACGGCTTCTACGTCATGCGCTTCCTGCTGGGCGTGTTCGAAGCCGGCTTCGCCCCCGCCTGCATGTATTACCTCACGCTCTGGTACCCGCGCGACCGCATGGCGACGGTGGTCTCCGTCCAGCAGACCGCCGGCCCGCTTTCGGGCGCAATCTCGGGGCCGCTCTCCGGCTTCCTGCTCCAGGCTATGGACCATGTCGGCGGCCTGGACGGCTGGCGCTGGATGTTCGTGCTCGAGGGCCTGCCGTCCGTGCTCATGGGCATCGTCGTGCTGGCCGTGCTGTGCGACCGGCCGGCCGACGCGCGCTGGCTGTCCCCGGCCGAACGGGC
>NZ_JABXXP010001144.1 GCF_013376155.1 Nguyenibacter vanlangensis | reverse complement strand
CTGCTGTCCGGCCTCCTGCTGGCCGCGCCTCCGCTGGCCGAACGCCGCCATGGCGCGGCCAGGCTCTCGGTCTGGCGGGCCGCCCCCGGTCAAACTGCTACCGGCCAAACTGCCACCGGCCGGGCTGCCACCGGAATGCCCGAATAAGCGCGCAAGCTCCCTTCTGTATTTCGCAGCGCGCAGGCTATACTTGCCCCGGTTCCGGAGCGGCCCGGCGTCTTCATCGCGCCTGTCCGCCCCACGGAAGCGCCCCTTCCGCGGGAAGGGCAGGCCCTTTTTGCAGGATCCGAACATTTGCCGAGCCTTGGCCGCTACATTCCGTCTTCCCTGGTCTCGCCGCGCATCCGTTCCGCCGCGCGGCAAAGGCTGGCCGAACTGGGCGGAATGACGCTGTGGCTGCTGGCCCTGGCCCTGGCTGCCTCCTTATGGAGCTATAATCCGCGCGATCCGTCGATGAACACCGCCAGCACCCAGGCCCCGACCAACCTGCTGGGGGTGGTGGGGGCCTATCTGGCCGACGCGCTGCTGCAGAATATCGGCATCACCTGCGCGCTGCCGGTGCTGGCCCTGGTGGCCTGGGGCTGGCGGGTGGCGCGCCATACCGGGCTGGGCTCGGTGCCGGTGCGTGTCGTCGCGCTGCTGTGCGCCATG
>NZ_JABXXP010001143.1 GCF_013376155.1 Nguyenibacter vanlangensis | reverse complement strand
CTGGCAGGCACGCGCGCCGGCACGTCCGACCCGATGGCCCGGGCCGCCGGCGTGTCGCACAAGGCGATCCTGCCCGTCGCCGGCCGTCCGATGATCGCCCGGGTGGTGGACGCGCTGGCGGCCCATCCACGCGTCGGCCGGATCGTCGTCAGCATCGAAAGACCCGAAATCCTGGACGGGGTCCTGGACCACCCGGTCGGCATCCTGCCCCCGGCGCCAGGACCCAGCGCCAGCGTCATGGAGGCCCTGTCGACGCTGGGCACGCCGCTGCTGGTCACCACGGCCGACCACGCGCTGCTTCGCCCCGAATGGATCGATGCGTTCCTGGCCTCGGCCGGCACCCAGTGCGACATGGCGGCCGCCATCGCCATGGCCGGCGATATCGCCCGCGATGCGCCGAGCGGCAGGCGTACGCTGATCCGCCTGGCGGACGGCGCCTTTTCCGGCTGCAACCTGTTCCTGTTCCGCACCCCGGCCGCCCTGGGCGTCGTGCGGCTGTGGCAACGGATCGAACGACAGCGCAAGCACCCGTTGCGCATGGCCCGCCTGTTGGGGCCGATGGTCCTGCTGCGCTACGCGACCGGACGGCTGACCCGGGCGGCGCTGTGCGCGCGGATCGGAGTCCTGAGCCACGCCACGGTCCGGCTGGTC
>NZ_JABXXP010001142.1 GCF_013376155.1 Nguyenibacter vanlangensis | reverse complement strand
CAATGGCTCGGATCGATGGGCCTCGTCCGGCTCTCGCTGTTCTGCGCCGTCGCCGCGCTCGCCGCCTGCGCCACCGCGCCCGGCTCGCGCTATTCCCGCTATTACGCCCGCAACGGCGCCTATCGCGCCCCCGGCCCGCCCCAGGACCCGTGGGGCCCCTATATCACCGAGGCCGCGACCCGCTTCGCGGTGCCGCAGGAGTGGGTCCGCGCGGTCATCCAGCAGGAATCGGGCGGCCACGAATATCTGGACGGCCAGCCGATCACCTCATCGGCCGGGGCGATGGGGCTGATGCAGTTGATGCCCCAGACCTATGCCGACATGCAGGACCAGAACGGACTGGGCCCCGACCCGTACGAACCGCATGACAATATCCTGGCCGGCACCGCCTATATCCGCCAGATGTACGACCGCTACGGCGCGCCCGGCTTCCTCGCCGCCTACAATGCCGGGCCGCAGCGGCTCGACGATTATCTGCAGACCGGCCGGCAGCTTCCCAACGAGACGGTGAACTACCTGGCCTCGGTCACGCCCAACCTGGGCAGCAGCGTCGCCCTCAGCGGCCCGCTGGCGGCCTACGGCGCCGACACCCAGCTCGTGTCGGCCACGCCGACCCCGCTTCCCGTCGCCATGGCCGCCGCCACGCAGCCGG
>NZ_JABXXP010001141.1 GCF_013376155.1 Nguyenibacter vanlangensis | reverse complement strand
AGGCCCGCGACCTGGGCAGGGTCCTGGCGCAGGCGGCAGGGGGCGACTCGGCGACGCTGGTCAGCGAGACGATCCTGCGGGCGCAGAGCCAGGCGGAATACAGCCCGGACAATATCGGCCATTTCGGCCTGGCGCTGCCGGCCTATGCCCATTTCACCAGCCCGATCCGTCGCTATGCCGACCTGATGGTCCATCGCACCCTGATCGGCCTGGGCACGCTGCCGCCCGACGGCATGCCGGCCGGCGATGCCGCGCGCCTGGCCGAGATCGGCGAGCAGGTCAGCGCCACCGAGCGGCGCGCCGTCCTGGCCGAACGAGAAACCACCGAACGCTATGTCGCACTGTGGCTTGCCGAACGCATCGGAATGGAATTTTACGGTCACGTGACGGGCGTGGCGCGGTTCGGCGCGTTCGTGACATTGACGCGGACCGGCGCCACCGGTCTGGTGCCGGTATCGACCCTGCCCGACGATGTCTGGACCCATGACGACACGACTCAAACGCTGCGCGGCCGCCATGGCGGGATGCGTCTCTCGCTGGGACAGCCCGTCACGATTCGTCTGGTCGAGGCGACGCCGGTGACGGGCGGCCTGCTGTTCGCCCTGGTCGATCCGGACGTGGGCGCCGATCGGGTTGCCGATCGGGCCCACCG
>NZ_JABXXP010001140.1 GCF_013376155.1 Nguyenibacter vanlangensis | reverse complement strand
CGTCGGCGATGACGGCATGCCGCGCGCGCAGGGCCCTGGCCTGTTCGGCCAGGCGGACGGCGTTGCTGCCGCCGACCAGGGCGTCGACCGCGAACCGTTCAGGCGCCTGCAGCAGCAGGTCGACCGTGGAGCAGCCGATACTGCCGGTACTGCCAAGAACGGTGACTGATTTCATGCCTCTCTTCCCTGCCCCTCGGCGTCGCCGCGCCGTATTTTGGACCCGATCCGCCGCCTATGGCAGCCGGGCCCCCGTTTGATGCCGCAATTATTGCCCCGGCGGATACCCTGGCCACAGATACCCTGGCCGAAGTTCCGTCAGGGCCGCGATCAGGCCCGCCGGGGTCACATACCAGAACGCGGCTCCCGCCGCCCCGGCCGAAAGCAGCGCGGCCAGGGGGGCGGCGACCAGCAATCCGTCGAACCGGTCCAGCAGGCCGCCATGGCCGGGAATGATCGCCCCCGAATCCTTGACGCCGCGCGCGCGCTTCAGCGCGCTCTCGGCCAGGTCGCCGATCTGCGCGGCAACGGCCATCAACGCGCCGAAGGCGATTCCCCGCCACCAATTGCCCGGTCCCGAGACCAGCACGCACACGCCCCCCCCGGCGATCATGGCGCACAGCAGGCCGCCCAGCGCGCCCGACCAGGTCTTGGC
>NZ_JABXXP010001139.1 GCF_013376155.1 Nguyenibacter vanlangensis | reverse complement strand
AGGGCGGCCGCGCCCGGCTGCTGGCCCGGCTGGGCCCCGAGGCGGCCGAACCGGTGGACGAATTGCTGTCGGCCGCGCTGCGCTACGAATCCCTGCATCCACCCTCGCTGCAGGGGTTCCTGCATTGGCTGCGTGCCTCGCAGGAGACCGTCAAGCGCGAGCCGGACGCCACCGCCGACATGGTGCGGGTGATGACGGCCCATGGCGCCAAGGGGTTGCAGGCGCGGCTGGTGATCCTGCCGGATACGGCAGGCACGGCGAAATTCGATGGCGGCATCGTCTGGGCGCGCGACGACGTGGCCGGGCTGGACCTGCCGCTGTGGGTGCCGCGCGCCGAGATGGGGATCGGCGTGACCCGGGCCCTGCAGCAGAAGCTGCGCGATGCGGCGACCGAGGAATATAATCGCCTGCTTTATGTCGCGCTGACGCGGGCCAGCGACCGGCTGGTGGTCTGCGGCTGGCAGCAGAAACGCACCATTGCGGACGAAAGCTGGTACATGCTCTGCCGCCGCGGCTTCGAACGCGCGGGCGCCGAGGAACGGCCGTTCGATCTGGGTGGGGGAAGTTGGGGCGAGACCTGCCTGGTGCTGGAGGAAGCGGCGCGCGTCGCCTCGACCGAACGGCCCGCGGCGGTGCCCGCCCCGGTCTTGGCG
>NZ_JABXXP010001138.1 GCF_013376155.1 Nguyenibacter vanlangensis | reverse complement strand
GGGCCCACGGGATCGTCCCGGTGATCGGCACGCTGGACGACGCGGCGCTGCTGACGGCCGAGGCGCGGGCCGCCGATGCCGTCATCAATGCCGCCGACAGCGACCACCAGGGCGCGGTCGAGGCGCTGTTGGCCGGTTCGGGCGGCGGCAAGCCCTTCATCCATACCAGCGGGACCAGCCTGGTGGGCGACGAGGCGATGGGCGAGCCGTCCGACAGGATCTTTACCGAGGACACGCCGGTCACGCCCGAGCCCGACAAGGAACACCGGGTGGCGCTGAACAGGCTGATCCTGGATGCGGCGCCCGAAATCCGCACGATCGTGCTGTGCAACAGCCTGATCTACGGCAACACGCTGGGCGCACCGGCGCAAAGCGTGCAGATTCCGCCGCTGGTGGCCCAGGCGCGGGAAAGCGGCATTCCGCGCTATATCGGGCGGGGCCTGAATATCTGGTCGAACGTGCATATCGCCGACATGACGGACCTGTACCTGCTGGCGCTGGAAAGGGCGCCGGCCGGCAGTTTCTATTATGTCGAGAACGGCGAGGAATCCTTCGGCGCGCTGGTGGGAGCCATCGGCCGGGCGCTGGGGCTGGGGCCGGCGCAATCCTGGCCGGCGGCGGATGCCGTCGCGCGGTGGGGGCGCGAACTGGCG
>NZ_JABXXP010001137.1 GCF_013376155.1 Nguyenibacter vanlangensis | reverse complement strand
ACTTGACGTGCTTGCCGACGCGGAAGGCGAAGACCAGATAGGCCATCTCGGCCTCGGTCGGGGCGCGGCGCGTCACGACGCGCAGCGCGTCGGGCAGGATTCGGCCGTCGTCGCGCGTCTGAGCCAGGAAGCCGCCGGCCACGGAACGGACCACCACGCCGCCCTGGGCCGGGTCGGGCATGGCGCCGGTCAGCAGCAGGCGCAGGTTCTTCTTTCTGGCCAGGATGGCCTGGGCCTCGTCCGTCGCGTCGGGGGCGACGATGACTTCGGTGAAGATCGTGGCGATGCGCGACGCGGCGTCGGCGTCGAGCGTGCGGTTGAGCGCCACGATGCCGCCGAAGGCCGAGACCGGGTCGCAGCACAGGGCCAGGTCCCATGCCGCCGACAGGCTGCCGGCGGTGGCGACGCCGCAGGGATTGGCGTGCTTGACGATGACCACGGCGGGGGCATCGAATTCGGCCACGGCCTCGAACGCGGCGTCGGTGTCGTTGAGGTTGTTGTAGGAGAGCGCCTTGCCCTGCACCTGGCGCGCGGTGGCGACGCCGGGGCGGGTGCTGCCGTCGGCGTAGAAGGCGGCCTGCTGGTGCGGGTTTTCGCCGTAGCGCAGGCTTTCGCGGCGGATACCGGCGATGGTCAGCCGTTCGGGCAGCGCGTC
>NZ_JABXXP010001136.1 GCF_013376155.1 Nguyenibacter vanlangensis | reverse complement strand
CGCGCACCGTCCTGACCCGCGCCTTCGACGTGACGGACCGCGCGGCGGTCGAGGCCGGGGTGCGCAAGATCGAGGATACGGACGGCCCGATCCGCATCCTGGTCAACAATGCGGGCATCCAGCGCCGCGCGCCGCTCGACGCCTTCCCGCCCGAGGACTGGGCCGAACTGATGCGCACCAACCTCGACAGCGTCTTCTTCGTCGGCACCGCCGTCGCGCGCCACATGATCCCGCGCGGCGCGGGCAAGATCATCAATATCGGCAGCGTGCAATGCGAACTGGCGCGGCCCGGCATCGCGCCCTACACCGCGTCCAAGGGGGCGGTGAAGAACCTGACGAAGGGCATGTGCGCCGACTGGGCCCGGCACGGGCTGCAGGTCAACGCGATCGGCCCGGGCTATTTCGAGACGCCGCTGAACCGCGCGCTGGTCGAGGACCCCGAATTCAATGCCTGGCTGAAGAAGCGCACCCCGGCCGGCCGCTGGGGCCGGGTCGAGGAGCTGCAGGGGGCGGCCGTCTTCCTGGCCTCGGACGCATCGTCCTTCGTCAACGGCCAGACATTATATGTGGATGGGGGCGTATTGTCGGTCCTGTGACCGGCGGCGGGACGGAAACCTCCAGCAGCGCGCGGACCGCCTGCGCGCTGCGGCGCGCCC
>NZ_JABXXP010001135.1 GCF_013376155.1 Nguyenibacter vanlangensis | reverse complement strand
GCCCAGCGCTTGGCATAGGCGCCCAGCCGCGCCTGGCCGTTCCGCCGCTCGGCGCGCCTGCGCTCGGCCTGGGTGAAGACGCGGTCCAGGAAGCGCTCGCCATGCCGGGCGATCACCCGCTCGATCCGCCGGATGTCACAGAGGTCCGAACCGATCCCGATCAGGCTCATCCCTTGGACCGCTCGACCTGGACGACCCCGTTCGCTGCGCGCAGCGCCGCGATGACCGAGGACAGGTGACGCAGGTCGCGGACCTCAATGTCCGCCAGGATCTCCATGAAATCGAGCTGGCGGTTCACGATGCGCAGATTGACCACCGTGCCCTCGTGCTTCGACGCCGTGTTGGTCAGGGTCGCCAGCACCGACGGCTCGTTGGCCGCGATCACGCTCAGCCGGCCGACATGCGGCTCGGAACTGCCGCGGCCGATCAGGTCGTAATCCCAGTCCACGTCCATGAAGCGCTCGGGCGTCGCGGCGAAGCTTTCCAGGGTCTGGCAGCCCGCCGTGTGGATGGTGATCCCCTTGCCCGTCGCGACGATACCCACGATCCTGTCGCCCGGCAGCGGATGGCAGCATCCGGCGAAATGCACCGCGATTCCCGGACCGATCCCGGCCAGGGCCATGCCGCCGCCCGCCTTGGGCCGGGTCGCTCCGCGGG
>NZ_JABXXP010001134.1 GCF_013376155.1 Nguyenibacter vanlangensis | reverse complement strand
TGTCCGACGGGGCGGCGGCGGACCAGTGCCTGTTCGACCCGGAACGCGCCTGGCGCGTCGAGGCCGACCGCATGCCCGGCAAGGCACAGAACACGCCCTTCGACGGGCGGGCGCTGGAGGGGCGGGTGCTGGGCACCTGGAAGGCCGGAAAGCCGGTCTTCGCCCATACCGATGCTTGACGGCGGGAATATGATGCACGACGCGGTTCCGGCCTTCGCCCTGCCCCTGCTGGCGGCGATCGCGCTGCTGTCCTACGGCATCGGCAGCGTGCCGTTCGGCCTGCTGCTGGCGCAGTTCGGCGGGGCGGGGGATATCAGGCGTATCGGGTCGGGCAATATCGGCGCGACCAACGTGCTGCGCACGGGGCGGCGCGGGCTGGCGGCGGCGACTCTGCTGCTGGACGGGGCCAAGGGCGCTTTCGCCGTGGCCTGCGGCTTTATCCTGTCGCCGTTCCATACCGAGCAGGCCATGGCTGTGGCGGCCATATTCGCTGTGCTGGGCCATTGCTTTCCGGTCTGGCTGAAATTTCACGGCGGCAAGGGCGTGGCCACGGGGCTGGGCGCGGCGCTGGCCCTGGATTGGCGGGTCGGCCTGGCCTGCTGCGCGATCTGGCTGGCGGTGGCGCGGCTGACGCGCATTTCCTCGGCCGGGGCGCTGTC
>NZ_JABXXP010001133.1 GCF_013376155.1 Nguyenibacter vanlangensis | reverse complement strand
CCACGCGATCCAGCGCCGCCGGATCGAACCCCGCCGCCGGCACGGCCGAGCGCGTCGGGCCGTCCATCTCCATGCCGGGCATCGCCGCCATGCCGGATGCCCCGCCGGCGATCTCCACCCGGGCGGGCACATGGCCGATCTGCCAATCCGGCACCGAAGGGCCCGGCACCGGCAGGATCGGCGCCAGCCGATCCTCGGCCGCCTTCAGCGCATGCCCCCAGACGAAGGACCAGGGCAGGCCGCTGGCCAGGAACAGCACCAGGAACAGCGAGACGAACAGGCCGGTGACCGCGTGCGCGTCGCGCCAGGCCGTGCGCCCACCCGCGCCCAGCCGCGGATAGACGACACCACCCCAGCCCTGCCCCGCCCCCCGGCGCGGCCACCACAGATACAGGCCGGTCACCGCCAGCACGATCGTCCAGGACGCCACAAGTTCCATGATGACCGAGCCGGCATTGCCCATCAGCAACTGGCCATGCAGGTTGAAGACCACCCGCTCGAACCGCGACTCCTCCGACACGCGCTTCAGCACCGCGAGCGTGACGGGGTCGAGATAGACGCGCACCGCATCCCCGCCCCGCCCGACCAGCACCCGCAGCGCCGCATGGGGCGAGGACGGCAGTTCATAGGCCAGGAAACGGCCCCGGGGTACGGCGCGCAG
>NZ_JABXXP010001132.1 GCF_013376155.1 Nguyenibacter vanlangensis | reverse complement strand
GATCGTCGGCGCCGGGGGGCTGGGCGCGCCGCTGGGCCTGTATCTGGCGGCGGCGGGCGTCGGCCGGATCGGTTTGGTGGACGACGACCTGGTCGACCTGTCGAACCTGCAGCGCCAGATCGCCCATACCACCGGCCGGATCGGCATGCCGAAGGTCGAGTCCGCGGCCGAGGCGATGCAGGCCGTCAATCCGCTGGTCCGGGTCGACCGCCATGCCGTCCGGCTGGATGCCGGCAACGCCCGGGCGCTGGTCGCGGCCTATGACCTGGTCTGCGACGGCACCGACAATTTCCGCACCCGCTACCTGCTGGCGGACGCCTGCGCGCTGGAGCGGCGCACCCTGGTCTCGGCCGCCGTGCTGCGTTTCGAGGGGCAGCTTTCCACCTTCCGCCCGCATCGCGGCGGCCCGTGCTATCGCTGCCTCTATCCCGAGGCCCCAGCACCCGGCACCATTCCCTCCTGCGCCGAGGCCGGGGTCTTCGGCGCGGTGACCGGCGTCATGGGCACCCTGCAGGCCACCGAAGTGCTGAAGGAACTGCTGCAGATCGGCGACAGCCTGGCGGGCCGCCTGCTGGTGTGGGACGCCCTGGCCGCGCGCGTCCATACGATCCGCCTGGCGCCCGATCCCGATTGCGCGCTGTGCGGTCCGCGCGCGACGATCC
>NZ_JABXXP010001131.1 GCF_013376155.1 Nguyenibacter vanlangensis | reverse complement strand
GAAGCGGCGGAGACCTGCTCCAGCGCCGTCTCCCCGGCCTCGCCGTTCTCATCCACGTGCAGGTCCAGGTCCAGCCCATGGTCCCGCGCCAACCCGAACAGCCGGTCCAGCACGGCCTCGCCGGTATTGTGCCCCATCAGCACCGCGCCCAGCATCCCGCCCGGCGTGCCGGCGGCGGCGCGGGCGATCTCCACCCCCTGCATGCCGTCATAGGCTTCGGGCATCACCAGGGCCACGGCCTGCAACGCCACCCGTCCGGCCCATTCGGCCTGCAGCGCGCGGATCAGCGGCCATACCCTTCGCCCATGCGCGCCCGCGATGTCCAGATGGGTGCGGATCGCCCGCGTGCCGTGCGCATGGGCGCTGGCCAGCGCGAATTCCATCCGCCGGCGCACGTCCTGCTCCGTCCAGTGCCGCTCGCGGTCCACGGTCACCGCCTGGATGGCGCCGGCGAATGTGCCGTCCGGATTGGGCGCGCGGTCCCAGATGAAGGCCTTGTCCAGATGGGTATGGATATCGGCGAAAGCCGGCCAGACCATCCCGCCCGCCAGGTCCGTCTCGGGCATCCCGCTCTCGGGCGGCAGGCGCCCCAGCGCCGCGATCCGGCCGTCCGCGATCACGATGTCGCATTCCACCCACTCGCCGCCCCCGCCGCCGGGGGC
>NZ_JABXXP010001130.1 GCF_013376155.1 Nguyenibacter vanlangensis | reverse complement strand
CGCGGCGCCGGGGCAGCAGGTCGAGCACCCCGCGCCGCTGACCCGCACCCGGCCGGTCGAGAATGTGCCGCCCGAACTGGCCCAGCTCGTCTTCCGCCTCCCCAGGACGGGACAGACGGTGATGCTCGACCAACCGGACGGATTCTATGTCGCGACCCTCACGGCCATCACCCAGCCCGACCCGGCGGCCCAGCCGATGGAGATGCAGCGCATCCGCACGGGCCTCAGCCAGTCGATGCAGGACGATATCGGCATCGCCTACGCCATGGCGCTGCAGAAATCCGCCAAACCCAAGATCAATGCCAGCGCGCTGAATACGGTCCTGTCCTCCGTGGCCGGTCCGAGCGGCGCCGGAGAGTCCAGCCCGTGACGACCGCGCCCGCTCTTTCGCCCGCCTCCGGCGGCGACGAGATCCTGTCCGCACTCGGCCAGGGACGCGCCGCGATCCTGTGGAGCGTCGAGGCCGCGGACCTGCTCACCCCGGTCTCCGCCTATATGCGCCTCGCCCGCCTGGCCGGCGCGACCGAAACCGACGCCCCGCGCAATGCCTTCCTGTTCGAAAGCGTCGAGGGCGGCGTCGCCCGCGGCCGCTACTCGGTCATCGGCCTGCTGCCCGACCTGATCTGGCGCTGCCATGGCGGCCACGCCGCGATCAACGCGACC
>NZ_JABXXP010001129.1 GCF_013376155.1 Nguyenibacter vanlangensis | reverse complement strand
CGGCGGGTGGCGGTGTAGCGGCGCAGCAGCACGCCTTCCTCGGCCGTGGCGTAGATCAGTTCGGCCTGGAGAGCCGGGTCGAGGCGCAGGCGCCCCAGTTCGGTCAGCACGGCGGCGGCGTCGAAGCCGCGGGTGCGGGAATCCACCCCGATGGCGACCGGCCGTTCGGCCCGGGTGACGATTTCGTCGAGCATGCGCAGGGGCGGGTTGTCGATGACCTCGTACCCCAGATCCTCGAGGATGCGGAGGATCGAGGATTTGCCCGCCCCGGACAGACCGGTGACCAGCAGGATCCGACGTGGCGCCGGTACTCCGTCATGTGAAGAATCCGTCACGGGAAATCCTGGCTGGATGACGGGCCGGAGGGTTCCGGACCCGCGAACTTATGCCGCGTCGCAGACGGGGCGCATGTCCGGGGAACAAAGACCACCGGACGGATCTGGCACCGGACGGTTCCCAGTGAAAGACGTGCCCCCGATCACATCTGCTCGGACGTTAAAAGTTTGCAACGTCCGTCCAGCCAGTCAAGGGCCAGATTGACCCGCGCCACCGCCGACGCCAGATCCGTGGTGAGGCGGATTTCGGGCAGGCCCGTCACCGGGTCGGCAAAGGCGGGCGGCAGGCGGGCGGGACCGTCGGCCGGACCGACCAGCCGGACGGCGAG
>NZ_JABXXP010001128.1 GCF_013376155.1 Nguyenibacter vanlangensis | reverse complement strand
GTCCGCCGGCTGCGGCGGCACCGGGGGTGGCGAGAAGGCCGAGACCGGGCCGAACAGCCCGCCATCCACCCGGCGCATGGTCGCCTCCGGCTGGCGGATACAACCCCGCACCACCGCCGCGCACACCCCGTCGGTGCCGACCATCCTGTCGTCGTCGCCGGCGTAATGCACCTCGGTGACCCGGTCATCGACCAGGCGGATGGTCACCGCGCACGAGATCCCGCTGCCGCCGTAGCTCAGAGTGGCCAGGTTCAGCGGGCTGATGGAGAAGGACCCGCTGGCCCCGGGCTTGTAGACGTAATGGAACAGGCTGGTATGCGCATTCAGCGCCACGCGCCCGTCGGGCGGCCCGGCACAGGCCTGCAGATCATTCGCGGTCATGCCGATCATGCTGAGCTGCGCCTGATGCGCCGCCCGCGAATCCCCATAGCCGCAGGCGGCTAGGCAGACAGGCAGCGATAGCGCAACGAAGGGGTGACAGGTCGTATTCCGAAACAAGACGACTCCTTTCCAGGCCGCGATCCGTGCCCGTTCACCTGGCGGCGCGCGGCGAGGGGCGTCAATACCACGCGCGTCACCACGCACGCGTCAGCCCTGCGGCGCGGCGTGCAAGGCGCGCAGGCAGTCGCCGCCCTGGTTGATCAGGTGGATGTCGTGCACGGCCCG
>NZ_JABXXP010001127.1 GCF_013376155.1 Nguyenibacter vanlangensis | reverse complement strand
CCAGCCTCGACGGCGACCCGCTGCCCTGCCCGGACGGGCTGGCGGACAGGGTGCGCGCCGCCCTGCGGGACTGACCGGCGCACAGGATCATTGCTCCACCGGCCCGGGTTGGATAAGGACGCGGGCTTCCTGTCCGTCCATCCGTGAAAGGTCGCCCCCGCGATGACCCAGACGCAAGTGCCGGTCCGCCGCGCGCTGATTTCCGTTTCCGACAAGACGGGGTTGCTCGACCTCGCGCGCGCGCTGCTCGCCCACGGCGCCGAAATCCTCTCGACCGGCGGCTCGGCCCGCGCCCTGCGCGACGCCGGCCTTCCGGTGACCGAGGTCTCGGACCATACCGGCTTCCCCGAAATCCTGGACGGACGGGTCAAGACCCTGGTGCCGCAGATCCATGGCGGCATTCTCGGCCGGCGCGACCTGCCGGCGCACCTGGCGCAGATGGACGAGCACGGCATCGCCCCGATCGACCTGGTGGCGGTCAATCTCTATCCGTTCGAGGCCACGGTGGCCTCCGGCGCCGGCCCCGAGGACTGCATCGAGAACATCGATATCGGCGGCCCGGCGCTGATCCGCGCGGCGGCCAAGAATCACGGCCATGTCGCGGTGCTGACCGACCCGTCCCAGTACGGCGCGGTGATCGACGCCCTGGCCGCCGGCGGCACCACCCT
>NZ_JABXXP010001126.1 GCF_013376155.1 Nguyenibacter vanlangensis | reverse complement strand
CTGGCGCATGGCGACGTCGTGGTGTGGGGCGGGCCCGCGCGCCTGGCCCATCACGGGATCCACACGCTGGCCGAGGGCGAGCATCCGGCGACGGGGCGGGCACGGCTGAACCTGACCTTCCGCCGGGCGGGATAGCCCGCCGGAACGCCTGGAATGGGCGGGTGGACAGGATGGACGGCCGCGCCTATGCACCGCCGGATGTCCAGCACCGCGCCCTCCCCCCGCGCCCGGATCGGCATCGATTTCGGCACCACCAACAGCGTCGTCGTGGTCGCGACCCCGGATGGCGGCACGCGGACGGCGCGGTTCGCCTTTCCCGGACATGCGGAATCCGAAACCTGCCGCACGCTGCTGTGCCTGTGGCAGGAGGAAGAGCGCGGGCGGCTGATGCTGCACGAGGCGATCGGCGCCGCCGCAATCGATGCCTATCTGGACGATCCGGCGGAAAGCCGGCTGATCATGTCGATGAAATCGTACCTGGCGCAGACCTCGTTCAGCGAGACGCGGCTGCTGGGGCGGCGCCTGACACTGGAAATGCTGGTCGGGCAGTTCGTAGCCGGATTGGCGCGCGCGGCAGGGGTCGATCCGGCGCAGGCGCAGGCCATTGTCGGGCGCCCGGTGCGCTTTGCCGGCGATGCGCCCGACGATGCGTTCGGCGAGCAGCGGCT
>NZ_JABXXP010001125.1 GCF_013376155.1 Nguyenibacter vanlangensis | reverse complement strand
GGCACGAACAGCCGCCGCGCCCCCGGCAGATTGTCCGACCCGCGCCCCGCCCGGCGATTATGCTGCCAGCTCCAGGTGGCCGCCGCCAGGTCGGACGGCGCCAGCGCGTTTTCGGGCGGATAGCCCGCCTTCACGCTCAGCGTGCCGTCGGCCGGCAGCAGGATGACCGCATTCATGTCCAGCATGGTCGCGATCTGGTGGCAGGTGGTCCAGAGCAGATCGTCCATCGCGACGATGCCGGCCAGCTTGCGGCTGAAGCGGTACAGCGCCTCGGTCACCTCGGCCCGGTGCCGCGCCACCATCGCCTGGTTGCGCACCCGCGCCCCCAGATGGCTGGCGATGATCGCCGTCGCCAGAAAGAAGAACAGCGCGACGATATTGTCCGGTGCCGCAATGGTGAAGGTATAGAGCGGCGGCAGGAAGAAGAAATTGAAGCACAGCATCCCCAGCAGCGAGGCATAGAGCGACGGCCACAGCCCGTACGCCACCGCAATGCCCAGGATCGCGGTCAGGAAGGTCAGCGACACGTTGCTGACCGCCAGCCCCTGGCGCAGCAGCACCCCGACCGCCACCGACGCGGCAATCGCCCCGGTACTGACGACATAGGGCCCCAAGCGCGGCCGCGCGCGGGATACCGGCGCCTCCCGCGGCGCCCCACGCGCGGCTTC
>NZ_JABXXP010001124.1 GCF_013376155.1 Nguyenibacter vanlangensis | reverse complement strand
GCCAGGGCGCGCCCCGCCCGCCGCCACGGGCCCGGGGACCGTGCGGCGAAAGGCTCCGGGAATTGCTGGGGGAATTGCTCCGCGAATTGCGCCGGGGCGTGCTTTGGCGCGTCGTTCATCGCACCCATACCCGTGAAAACAGAAGATGGTACAAGGTGGTATAGAAATATCCTCCGACACGCGTCGAGACAAGGTCGATATAGTTGATGCGGATGATCGGCGCCGCCGGCGCGTCCCGGTCGACCAGGCGCCCGGCCTGTGTCCACAGGGCGGCGGCTTCGGCCGGGTCGGAGGTCTGTTTGGCCCGGTCCATCACCGCCTGCACCCGGGCATTGCAATAGCCCGCGATATTGATCGAATTGTCGCTGCCGGGATGGAAATTCTCGCAGCCGAACAGGTCGTCGAGGAAATTCGAGGCCGAGGGATAATCCGCGAACCAGTCGGAGATGCTGATCTGCACGTGGTTGGCGGTGTTCTGGATGTAGCTGAACTGCATGCCGTGCGCCAATGTCTTGACGCTGGCGCGATAGCCGATGGATTGCAGCATGTTGCGCAGCCACACGCCCATGCTCATGTCGATCGCGGTATTTTCCGCCACCACCGTGACGGCCTGGCCGGCCGTGCCGCTCTGCGCCACCAGGGCGCGGGCCCGCGCCAGGTCCGGCCCCC
>NZ_JABXXP010001123.1 GCF_013376155.1 Nguyenibacter vanlangensis | reverse complement strand
GTGGTCCAGCGCATGGTAGTGGGCGCGCCCGGCCTCGTCCCACGCCTCGATCGCGATTCGGCCGGGGCGGATCAGGCGGCCGATCATCACCAGCCCCAGCACCACCGCCAGCCCGACGGTCCAGCGCGCGACCCCGTGGGTCGAGGTGAAGAGCATGACCTCCCACCAGCTCCCGCCGACCTCGTCCTGCGGGCCCGAGCAGGCCAGCACCAGGACGCAGCCGATCAGCAGCACCAGCGACAGGATGGTCGGGAACGCCAGCGGTTCGCTGAGGATGCGCGCATGGCGGTAATAGGAACTGCGGAACGGCGCGATCAGGATCGCGACCAGGGCCAAAATGCCCGGCACAGCGGGGGATGCGCCGCGCAGCAGGGTCAGCGCGGCGGCCCCGATCAGCAGGGCCAGCGTAACCTTCCAGGCCAGGGTCACGCGCTGCGACAATCCGACCGCCAGGCCGATCAGGGCGACGCCGATCAGCGACAGCAGGTAGTCCCCCGCCACGCCCACCAGATGGTGCAGCCCGCCGACACGGGTCCAGGAGGCGGGATCGAGAATGGTCAGCGCGATCAGCAGCGCGCCGCAGATCGAGACCGCGCCCGTGGCCACGACGACCGAGAAATCGGCCTCGCTTTCACGGATGACGTGGCTGGGCCGGGCGTCGCGGGGGCCGCG
>NZ_JABXXP010001122.1 GCF_013376155.1 Nguyenibacter vanlangensis | reverse complement strand
GGCCGCGCTGCTGACCGGCGCGCGCGATTTCGCCGGCCGCCTGCCGGCGACCTTCACCGGGGGGCAGACCCCGGCGCAGCTCACGATGTCGTGCTACAAGGCATTCGACCGGGCGCATGTCGCGCCGCTGTTTCCCTTCGGCTACGGCCTGTCGCTGCGGGCGCAGTTTTCCTATGGCGGGCTGCGGGTGACGCGGGACGGCACGCGGCTGGTGGTGTCGTTCGACGTCGCCAATGACGGCAGCGGCGCGGGGCGCGACGTGCCGCAGATCTATCTGGACCTGCCGGCGGGGGTGGGGGACGCGCCGAAGCGGCTGATCGGCTGGCGGAGCGTGCAACTGGCGCCGGGGCAGCAGGCGCATCTGTCGGTGGGGATCGACGCGCATCTGCTGGGCCAGTGGAATCCCGGCGGGCTGGAATGGGTGGTGCCGGCCGGCGATTACGCGGTGTCGCTGGGCGGGCATTCCGCCAACCTGGTGCGCCAGGCGACGATCCATCTGCCGGAACTGCGTGTGCCGGCGGCGTTGGGCGACGGGGCCGAGGCGGCGGAATAGATCAGCTTTGGAATAGATCAGCTTCGAAATAGATCAGCTTCCGGGGCGGACGATCATGCAGTCCAGGCCCTGGGTGCGCAGGGTGGCGCAGGCCGAGGCGGCGCTGGCGCGCGCCAGGCC
>NZ_JABXXP010001121.1 GCF_013376155.1 Nguyenibacter vanlangensis | reverse complement strand
CGTTGAGGGCGTGCCGCACGGGCTGCGCGGGCACCGAGGACGCCGGGGCGCGGGTCCGCTTCGCGTGTGCCGACGGCTCGCTTTGTGCAGAGGCTGATCGAACGATCGCGCTGCTTCCCGCAAGAACAGCGGCACAACAGAAGAGACGCCCACGCCGTGATATTCGCATCATCATGTCCCGTCCGACAAGGTTTAGACGCCAGCCGTTCGCTAAATATCTTTGTTTTTAAAGGATAGATCGCGTCACCCGCCCCCATGCGGGAACATACGGCCGCGCATGTCCGAACAGACCCTAAAGACGACGTTTCTCTGTCGCAATAGTTTAATTAACGGAACAAAGTTATTTCTGTGGGAAAAAGATCGTCCTGTATCCGCCGGATCTTCCATTCCAGCGCGGATCGCTATTGATCATTATTTTCTGCCGCTAAATTAAACGGCGTCCTGAGGCGATCCGGTCACGGGCCGTTCCGGCAGGTCTCCAGGGCGTCCACCATCGCGCGGACCACCCCGGAATCCGCCGTGATCCGTTCGGCACCGAAGCCCAGCGAGACCACTGCGGCAGGGCTGGGCCGCGCCGGTCCCCGACAGGATCCGTGCACGGCGCCGACGCCGGTACGCCGCACCAGCGCCGCGACATTGGCCGGGTTGACGCCGCTGCCGGCCATGATTTCGATCC
>NZ_JABXXP010001120.1 GCF_013376155.1 Nguyenibacter vanlangensis | reverse complement strand
GCCCCGCGCCGCGCGCGCGACCATCGGGTCGATGCGCTGCGCGGCGTCGCGCTGCTGATGATGTTCGTCGACCATATCCCCCAGAACGTCCTGAACCGCTTCACCCTGCGCAATGTCGGTTTCGCCGACGCGGCGGAAATCTTCGTGCTGCTGGCGGGCTACGCCTCGTGGCTGGCCTATGGCCGGAATTTCGACCGGGTGGGCCTGCGCGCCGGGCTGGGGCGGGTGTGGCGGCGCTGCGCGCGGCTCTATGTCTTCCAGGCCGTCATGGTGGTGGTCACCACCGCGACCATCCGGGCCTGGCGGTCGTTCTGGCCGGTGCCGGTTGATTTCCTGGAACCCGAGCTGGCGCACGGGCTCAGCGCCTTCTGGCGGGTGATGTTCCTGGACGCGCTGCCCAGCAACCTGAACATCCTGCCGCTCTATATCGTGCTGCTGGCGGCCTTTCCGCTGGTCTACCTGCTGATGCGCCGCTCGCTGGTGCTGACGCTCGCGCTCAGCGGCGGGCTGTGGCTGCTGATCAACCTGGATCCGACGATCAATTTCCCCAACTGGCTGGATCCGGACGGATGGTATTTCGACCCGCTGGCCTGGCAGTTCCTGTTCACGCTGGGGGCGTGCGCCTCGGTCCTGGCCGGCCGGCGGGGCGGCAGCCTGCCGGCGGTCGGCTGGCTGCGC
>NZ_JABXXP010001119.1 GCF_013376155.1 Nguyenibacter vanlangensis | reverse complement strand
GCAGGCTGCGCAGCACCTTGGGTTCGGCGCGCGCCGGCTTGTCGGTGCCCGGCGTCCGCCAGTCCAGCGTCAGATCCCCGGTCGAGAGCATGGCCGCCAGGATGGGACGCTGCGAGACCGGCGAGGCCAGCAGGACGCGGGCGTCGATCGTCAGGCGTTCGCCGATCAGTTCGAGCTGCGTGTCGTCGACCGTGTAGGTCTCGGCCGCCTCGTAGAAGACCGAACTGCCGACGAACACCAGCGCCACCGCCGCCAGCAGCACGAAGGTGACGCGGCCGACCAGCCCGCGCGGCCACAGCGTGATCCGCCGCGCCCCGGGTGATGCCGGCCCGTTCTGCGGCGCCGCCATGACGGTCAGTGGCGTTCCACCGGCGCGGTGAAGATGTAGCCCATGCCCCGCACGGTGCGGATCAGGGTTTCGGACTCGCTGCCCAGCTTGCGGCGCAGGCGGCTGACCAGCACGTCGACGCTGCGGTCCGAGACGTCGCCCAGCCGGGTGCGCGACAGTTCCAGCAGCCGGTCGCGGCCGATCACCCGCTGCGGATTGTCCAGGAAACTGACCAGCAGGTCATGTTCCGCACCGGAGATCTCGACCACCGCGCCGGACGGATCGGTCAGTTCCCGCCGCCGCAGATCCAGCGTCCAGCCGTCGAATTTCAGGACCTCGCGCCGGGGTGTCC
>NZ_JABXXP010001118.1 GCF_013376155.1 Nguyenibacter vanlangensis | reverse complement strand
AGCTGGCCTATGACCCGGGCACCGATCCGGCCCGCGCGGCACAGGCGGCGCGGCAGGCCGACGCGGTGGTGATCTTCGCCACGAAATGGTCGGTGGAATCGATCGATTCCCCGGACCTGTCGCTGCCGGACGGGCAGGACGCGCTGATTGCCGCGGTGGCGCGGGCCAATCCGCATGTCGTCGTGGTGCTGGAAACCGGCAATCCGGTGCTGATGCCCTGGCTGGAGTCGGTGCAGGCCGTGATGCAGGCCTGGTATCCCGGTTCGGGCGGCGGCCAGGCGATCGCGCGGCTGCTCTACGGCGCGGCGGCCCCGTCGGGCCACCTGCCGATAACCTTCCCCCGCGCGGCGGCGCAAGTGCCGCGCCCGGACATCGCGGGCGTGCGGGCCAATACCGTGTTCGACGTCCAGTTCCACACCGACCAGGAAGTCATGTACGACGAGGGCAGCGAGGTCGGCTATCGCTGGTTCGATGCGCGCCACCGGCAGCCGCTCTTTCCGTTCGGGTTCGGCCTGACCTACACGGATTTCCGCATGGGCGATCTGACGCTGGCGGCATCGGGCCACGATGTCGTCGCCCGGTTCACCGTGCGCAATGTCGGGCCCCGTGACGGGGTCGCCGTGCCGCAGCTCTACGTCACGCTGCCCGATGGCGGCGGACGCCGGCTGGCGGGCTGGCAG
>NZ_JABXXP010001117.1 GCF_013376155.1 Nguyenibacter vanlangensis | reverse complement strand
ACGCGCAGTCCCAGACGCCGCCCGTGCTGCCGATGCCGCCGGTTCCGGCCTCGCCGGACATTCCGCGCGGCGTCACCCCGCCGGTGCCGGTCATCGGGGTGATCAGCGTGCCCGAGGTGATGCGTCTGTCCAGCGCCGCCCAACAGGCCGAGAAAGTCCTGGGAGCCCGCCGCGACGAACTGGCGCGCGACGCGCAGAAAGAGCAGGCCGGCTGGCGCGACGAGCAGCAGAAGCTGCAGGCCGAAGCCAAGAACCTGGCCTCGGACCAGATCCAGCAGCGCGAGCGCCGCCTGCAGCAGCGGGTGATCTCCGCCCAGCGCGATTTCCGCAATCGCAACCGCATCATCCAGGAAGCCGCCCAGGTTTCGCTGAACCAGATCGAGCGCGAACTGGTGCAGATCATCCGCCAGGTCGCGGCCAGCCGGGGAATGAACCTGGTGCTGCATCGCGAGCAGGTGGCGCTGAGCCAGGACGGGCTGGATATCACCAGCCAGGTGGCGGACCAGTTGAACAAGGTGCTGCCCAGCGTGTTCATCCCGGCGGCGAATGTCGATCCGGAACAACTGGCCAAGTCCGGCACCATGCCGACCACCGCCGATGCCGAGCGCGCGCCGGCCGCCGCTGCCGCTCCGGTGGTGGCATCCCACCGGTAAGCGGGCGCCGGCGGCATGGACGGGCAGGAC
>NZ_JABXXP010001116.1 GCF_013376155.1 Nguyenibacter vanlangensis | reverse complement strand
GGTCGCGCAGCTTCTCGGCGACGGCGCGGAAGCCGCGCGCCATGTTCGCCCCATGATCGCCGTCGCCGATCGCCGCGTCCAGCGCCGAGAGCACGTCGCGCCGTTCCTCGATGGCCTGCGCCGCGCGGCGCAGCCAGTCGCACAAAAAGGCGACGTCATCCGCCTGCTGCGCCTGCATCGGATCACGCCCCCCAGCGCAGTGCCGGCGTCAGGCAGGGCGCGTCCCAATGGCGCAGCATGTCCTCGGTCAGGCGCAGCAGGGTGATCGACGTGCCGGCCATCTCCAGGCTGGTGATGTACGAGCCGACCAGCGAGCGGACGATCTGCAACCCGTGCGCGGCGGCGATGCGGTGCGCGGCGCGATAGACGATATAGAGTTCGATCAGCGGCGTGCCGCCCAGCCCGTTGACGAACAGCAGGACCGGGTCGTTGCGGCGGAACGGCAGGTCGGCGAGAATGGGCGCCATCAGCATCTCGGCGATGCGGTCGGCGCTTTCCAGCGGGATGCGCCTGCGGCCGGGCTCGCCATGGATGCCGATGCCGAATTCGATCTCGTTCCCGGCCAGCTCGAAGCTGGGCCGCCCGGATTGCGGCACGGTGCAGGGCGTCAGCGCGGCGCCCATCGAGCGGACATTGGCGTTGACCTCGCGGCACAGGCGGACCAGCGACGGCAGGTCGGCGCC
>NZ_JABXXP010001115.1 GCF_013376155.1 Nguyenibacter vanlangensis | reverse complement strand
CGGACGACATGCCGCCGGGGGCCGGCCTGGTGATCCTGACCCTGGCGGACGGGCATATGCGGCCGGTCGCGCTGGACGCGCATGCGGTGTTCGACGTCGAATGGGCACCCGATGGACGGTCGCTCGCCGTGCGCGCCGGCCGCTCGGACGGGCTGGACGCGTTCTGGTACCAGTCCGCCATCAGCATCATCGATACCGCCGGTCATGTCCTGCACCGCCTGCCGGGCCGGGCGACGGCGGTGCACCCGGTCTTTTCGCCCGATGGTGGCCATCTGGCATGGGGGCATTTCGACCATGATGGAATCGTGGGCACCGTCAGCCGCTACGATCTGGCAGATGGACGCGCCCACAAGATAGGGGCCGGCTGGTCCGGATCGGTCCGGGCCATGGCATGGAATGCTGACGGGCGGAGCCTGACGGTGCTGGGTTTCCATGACGTCGCACCCTGTCTCGGCCGGATGAATGCCGCGGACGGCACGATAAGCCGGACGGTGGATCTGGGCGGCGAGCCCTATGCGTTTTCCATGGCCCGCGACGGCACCGTCGCACTGCCAGCCAGCACGCCGACGCGCGCCGAGGATGTATGGATCGTGCAGGGCGGTCACGGCCGGGCGCTGACCGACCTGAACCCGCAGGTGACCGGCTGGCCGCTGGGCGCGCAGCGGGTCGTGCGCTGGCAGGGC
>NZ_JABXXP010001114.1 GCF_013376155.1 Nguyenibacter vanlangensis | reverse complement strand
GGGGGCGGGCAGGCGCCCGGCGGCGCGGTTCAGCGCCTGCTTGACCAGCCGGTCCTCGAGCGAATGGAAGGAGACGACGACCAGCCGGCCGCCGGGGGCGAGCAGGCCCAGCGCCTGGTCGAGGCCCGAGGCGATCTGCCCGAGTTCGTCGTTCACATGGATGCGGATGCCCTGGAACGACCGGGTGGCCGGGTCGATGCCCGAGCGGTCGGCGGGCACGACCGAACGGATGATGTCGGCGAGCTGGAACGTGGTCAGGATCGGCGCCTGGGCGCGGGCCGCGACGATGGCGCGGGCGACGCGGCGGGACAGCCGTTCCTCGCCATATTCATAGATGACGTCGGCGAGGTCCGATTCGGCCATCGTATTGACGATGTCGGCGGCGGTCGGGCCAGTGTCGTCCATGCGCATGTCCAGCGGGCCGTCGGTGCGGAAGGAGAAGCCGCGCTCGACCTCGTCCAGTTGGAAGGAGGACACGCCGAGATCGAGCACCACCCCGTCGATGGCCGGGACGTGGCGCGCCTGCAGCAGGGCCTGCATGTCGCCGAAGCCGCCATGGATCATGTGCAGGCGGGTTTCGCCCTCTTGCGCGCGCAGTTCGGATTGCAGCGCGTGGCCGCGGCGGATGGCGGCGGGATCTCGGTCGATGGCCCAGAGGGTGCAGCGGGCCGCCGACAGGATGGC
>NZ_JABXXP010001113.1 GCF_013376155.1 Nguyenibacter vanlangensis | reverse complement strand
GCGCAGCGCGGTGCGCTCGGCAGCCTTGTCCATCGCCAGCGCCGAGGCGCGCACGCCGGAATGGGTATAGGGGATGTTCATCCAGTCCAGCACGCCCTGGATCGATCCGTCCTCGCCGAAGCGGCCATGGAGCGCGTTGAACACGACGTCGGGCCTGTGGTCGGTCAGGTCGGCGACGATGGCGCCGAGATCGGGGCCGGCGTCGATCACGCGGACGTCGAATCCTTCCTCGCGCAGTGCCGCGCTGATTCCGGCGCCGCTGGACAGGCTGACCCTGCGTTCGGCGGAGAGGCCGCCCATGAGCACGGTGATCTTGCGCGGTGCGGTCATGCGGGGTCTCCGGCAGGGGATGGGATAGAGGCAGGGTCGGGGCGGCCGATGCGCTTGATTTCCCAATGGAGCGCGATGCCGGTGGCGGCCTGGACGCGGCTGCGCACCGTCTCGCCCAGCGTTTCAAGCTCGGCGGCGGTGGCGGTGCCGGTGTTGAGCATGAAATTGCAGTGTTTTTCGCTGACCTGCGCGCCGCCCAGGGCCAAGCCGCGGCAGCCGGCCGCGTCGATGAGCTGCCAGGCCTTGCGGTCGGTGAGGGCCGGGTCGGGATTGCGGAAGGTCGAGCCGCCGGTGCGGGCGCGGACGGGCTGCGACTCCTCGCGCGACTGGCGGATGGCGGCGATGGATCGGCGGATC
>NZ_JABXXP010001112.1 GCF_013376155.1 Nguyenibacter vanlangensis | reverse complement strand
GATCCTGACCGGGCTGGAAGTCGAGCAGGTCCGCCGCTTCGGCGATCCCGCGCGCCTGGCGGGGCTGGGGCCCGGGCTGAACCTGCTGGCCGCGCCGAACGAATCGGGCAAATCGACCTTGCTGGCCGCGCTGCGCGCCGTCTTTTTGCTGCCCCATGGCTCCAAGAGCCGGCCGATCGCCGAGTTGCTGCCCTATGGCGGTCGCGGCGCGCCGCGTATCGCCGTCGATTTTCTGTGTGACGGCACGGCCTGGCGTCTGGAAAAGCGTTTTTTCGGCCGCCCCTTCGCGGAACTGGTCGGCGACGGCGTCACCCTGCGCGGTGACGAGGCCGAATCGCGCCTGCATGCCCTGATCGGCGTCGAGGCCGGCAAGCGCGGCGCCGAGGCGCTGGGCCTGCTGAACGCGCTGTGGGTCGGGCAGGGGCAGAGCCTGGTGCAGCCCGATTTCTCCGACCCCGCCCGTTCGACCCTGCGCGCATGCCTCGAGGCCGATCTGGGCGCCATGACGGGGGGCGAGGCCGCGCAGAAGATCCTGGCGCGCGTCCAGGCGGATCTTTCGGTCCTGCTGGATGGGCGCGGCAATCCCAAGGGCCGCTATCGCGCCGCGATCGAGGGCGAGCAGGCGGCGGCGGCCGAGCTGGCGCGGCTGGACAGCCGCCGCCAGGTGCTGGAGGACGATCTGGAGGC
>NZ_JABXXP010001111.1 GCF_013376155.1 Nguyenibacter vanlangensis | reverse complement strand
GTCGGCAGCACGAAGCCGGGCGGCACGGGCAGGCCGGCGGCGGCAAGGCGCATGAGGTTGAACGCCTTGCCGCCCAGTTGGGCGACCGCGCCGTCGGGCGGAGGCAGCACGCCGGGTTCGATGACCGGGATGGCGTCGACCGGGATGGGCGCGACCTGGATAGGTACGGCCGGGATGGGATGGGTCGAGATGGGATCAGGGGGCAAACCACTCTCCTACGGCGTGGTCGGACAACAGGCGACCGGCATTGAGCAGGGCATCGGCCACGGATTCGAGCGCCCCGGCGATGGCGGTGGCGAGCGTGACGGTCCTTGCGTCGAGGTCGGCATGCATCAGCCGGGCGAAGACGTCGCGCTCGGCCGCGTCGGTGGCATGTTCGTGGGCGTGCAGCCGGTCGAACAGGCCGATCAGCAGGCGCATCTCGCGCCGGGGCATGCCCTGGTGCAGGCTGCGCAGGGCACAGAGCAGGCGGACATAGTCCTTGGCCGCCATGACCGCCTGCGCGGCCAGTTGCAGCAGGGTCGCGCGGATGTCGGCGGGCAGGTCCGCGGGCAGGAATTGCAGGCGGAAGGCCGCGTCCTCGAACTGGTCGGCGGCGTCGTCGGCGTGGGAGGCGATGGCGCGCCAGGGGCGGGATTTGTCGTCGCGGCACAGGCCGCAGATGTGCCCGACCTGGCGGTCGGCCAGG
>NZ_JABXXP010001110.1 GCF_013376155.1 Nguyenibacter vanlangensis | reverse complement strand
TGGGGACCGGCATCGGTGGCCTGCAGCGCGCCGGCCACCGCGCGCGCGGCCTCGGCATTGCGCAGCCACGACGCGACGGTCGGCATCTTGGCCAGCTTGGTCGGGTCGGGGTCCAGCAGCGCCTTCATCGCGCCGCAATCGGAATGGCCGCACACGATGATGTGCGACACGCCCAGCGCCAGCACCGCATATTCGATCGCCGAGGACACGCCGCCCAGCATCTCGCCATAGGCCGGGACGATGTTGCCGATATTGCGCAGCACGAACAGGTCGCCGGGCTGCGTCTGGGTGATCATGCTGGGGTTCACCCGGCTGTCGGCGCAGGCGATGAACAGCGTGCTGGGCGATTGCTGGCCGGCCAGTTCGGCGAACAGTTCGCGATTCTGGGGGAAGACCTCCCGGTTGAATTTCTCGACGCCATGCAGCAGCGAGATCAGGGTGGTCCTTGCATCCGTATCGGTCATCGAAAATCCCTATGTCCGTGTGACACACCTGGGCGACACACCTGGGGCCAGGCGACACCTGGGCGGCCTGGCGCGCGGGACCACGGCGCCAGGAGGTAACGGCCCGCGGCCCCGATGTTTCCACGTGCCAGCATAGCATGGGCCGGCCCGGCACAAAGGGCGCGTCCGGCGGAATCCGCCGCCGGCAACACTATGTCAGCGGTCGGACATGATGGCGCGGCGAACGG
>NZ_JABXXP010001109.1 GCF_013376155.1 Nguyenibacter vanlangensis | reverse complement strand
CGGTGTCCGAGCGGCTGACCGGGGTGTCGCTGTCCTGACCGGCCGCGCTGCGGCCGCGCGCGGTCAGCGCCGGGTGAAGACCCAGTAGAAGGGTTGCCGCCCGGCGCGCAGGGCCTTGGCCTCGTAGCGGGTCGGGGGCCAGCCTTCGGGGCGGATTTTGGCGGGCGGTGCGGTGTCGAACAGGTCCTGGGCGGCCATGACCTCTTCCACCCACGCCTGATAGGTCGGGTCGTCGCTGGCGACGCGCCAGGTGGCGCCCGGCTTGAGCACGCGGGCCACCAGCCTGATCGTCTCGGGATGGACGAAGCGGCGCTTGGCATGCCGGGCCTTGGGCCACGGATCGGGAAACATCAGGAACATCCGGTCGAGCGACCGGTCCGGCAGGGCGCGCAGCAGGATGCGCGCGTCCTCGTCCCACAGCCGCAACCGGTCGGGGACGGGGGCCGTGTCCTCCTGCCCGTCGGGCACCAGGCGCGACAGCAGCGAGCACAGGCCGTTTTCGAAGACCTCGCTGGCGATATAGCCGACATCCGGATGGGACGCGTGCTGGGCCAGCGAATGCTCGCCGCCGCCGAAACCGACTTCCAGCCAGATCTCGGACGGCGCACGGCCGAAGCCCCGCGCCGGGTCGGCCAGCGCCGATTCCGCCAGCCGCAGGCGCGGTAGCGTCAGGTCCAGCAGGCGTTGCTGGC
>NZ_JABXXP010001108.1 GCF_013376155.1 Nguyenibacter vanlangensis | reverse complement strand
CGCCGCGTCGCGGACCAGCCGGTTGAGCGACCGTCCCAGCGGCGCCGCCTCGCCCGGCGGCACCAGCAGGCCGGTACGCCCGTTCACCACCTGCTCGCGCGGGCCGCGAATATCGGTCGCCACCACCGGCAGGCCGCTCAGCATGGCCTCGATCACCGACATCGGCAGGCCCTCGAAATGGCTGGGCAGGGTAAAGATGTCCGCCGCCGCCAGCAGCGCCGGCACATCCCCCCGATAGCCCACGCAAAGCAGCCGGTCGCCCAGCACCTGCCGCGCCCGCGCGAACGCCGCGTCCAGCGCCGCCCCATGGTCCGATGCCAAGCGCTCGCCCACCACCCACAGCATGGCGCCCGGCACCTGCTCCATCGCCTCCAGCAATTCCGGATAGCCCTTGTGCCGCACCAGCCGCGACACGGCGATGATCACGACGGCATCCTCGGGCACGCCCAATTCGGCACGGATCCGCGCCCGCGCCTCGGGATCGGGGCGGAAGCGGGCCGGATCGCGCCCGTTACCCACGGCCTCCGCCGCCGGATGGATATGCAGCCGCCGCGCGTCCTCGGCCTCCTGCCGCGACACGGTGAAATACCGGTGGGTGATCCGCCCGGCCAGCCATTCCAGCACCAGCGCCAGCCCGCGCCGCGCGACCGGCCCCGGCTGGTTGAACAGAAAGCCGTGGCAGGTATAGGCAAT
>NZ_JABXXP010001107.1 GCF_013376155.1 Nguyenibacter vanlangensis | reverse complement strand
CCTGGGGCGCACCGATCGCCCGGGCCACGTCGCGAAAGGTCGAGACCTGTCCGGGCGGGATCGCCCGCAGCGCCGTCCAGACGCGGCGCTGGAACGCCGTGCCGCGAATGTCCAGCGGCAGGTCCAGCCCGGTTCCGGGCGCCTCGACGAATGCCACGACCTGCGCCACCCGCTGCTCATACTCCGCGTCGCCGCCGATCAGCGTCGCCTTCGGAAACCGATCCTGCAGATCGCGCAGCAGGGCGTCCGGCGCGTCCCCCATCAGGATGGCGCACACGCCCCGCCCGCTGCTGGCCACCAGGATCGCCCCCAGCGCGCATTGTCCGACCGCGAAATGCAGGCTCTCTCCGGCACCCCCCTTGCGATAGGCGCTCGGCTGCATGCCCAGCGCCCGGTCCGCATGCGCATAGAACCGGCTGCTCGATCCGAATCCCGCCTCGTACAGCGCCGCGGTTACCGTGGCTCCGCCGGCCAGCGCCGCGCGCAGGCGCCCGTCGCGATGGGCGGCGGCATAATCATGGGGCGTCAGCCCGGTCTCGGCACGGAACGTCCGATGGAAATGCGCCACGCTCCATCCGCAGGCGGCGGCCAGTTCCTCGGTCGTGGGCACGGTCTCGGCCTGTTCGATATGGCGGCATGCGGCGGCGACGATCGCGCGCGCCTCGGCCACGGGGGCCGCATCCGGACGGCAGCG
>NZ_JABXXP010001106.1 GCF_013376155.1 Nguyenibacter vanlangensis | reverse complement strand
GCCCGCGCGACATCGGCCGACAGCGCGGCGGCCGTGCCGCGGAACGCCAGCCCCAGCAGCGTGTCCTTGTCGCCGAAATAATGGACCAGCAGCGCGGGTGACACGCCGGCATGCCCGGCGATGCGGGCCATCGTCGCGCCGGCCAGGCCATGCTCGACCAATATATCCAGCGTCGCGGCCACCAGTTCCCGGCGGCGCTTCAACTCGACCGGCGTCAGATGAGAGGATTGGCTCATGAACATACCGTGCCATAAACTGAATACGCGTTCAACTCCCGTTTTCAGATCGCCCATGACCAGATGGAATTACGGATATATTCAGTAAAATCATGGAATGTCATCGCTGCATGGGCGTTTAACGTGCCACGAAACAGGCCATGCGGATGATACGGGCTGCCGCGGCGCGCATTCCTGCTGATTCCTTGTTGAACGAGCGTTTCACTTTCCATGCACCAGGTCGCAATCCTTCAAGAAAGTGACGGATTTATTATTTCGTAGACGCAATGTCTGAATGAACATTCAATCCACGCCGGAATCACCGGGCCCCGCCGCCTGAAGAATGGGATGACCAAGATGAAGCAGGCCACGCGTCTTCTGACATGCCTCTTGACGACGGCCCTGGCGGTCCCGGCCATACCGGCATGGGCGGCGGCGGCGGCGTCCCCGGGCGGAAAGACGCGCGCGCCCGGCAAGGC
>NZ_JABXXP010001105.1 GCF_013376155.1 Nguyenibacter vanlangensis | reverse complement strand
GACGCTCGACGGCCCCGATCCGATCGGCGCGGCCCGGGGCGGGCAGGTCACGCTGCTCGGCTTCGCCGGATCCCCCTTCACGGTCGCCTGCTACATGGTCGAAGGCCACGGCTCGCGTGAATTCGACGCCACGCGCGGCCTGGCCTATGCCGAACCCGCCTTGTTCGACCGGCTGATCGACATGCTGGCCCGGGCGACCGCCGACATGCTCTGCGCGCAGATCGACGCGGGGGCCGAGGCCGTGATGCTGTTCGACAGTTGGTCCGGCCTGCTGCCGCCCGCCCAGTTCCGCCGCCACGTCATCGCGCCGACCCGCGCGATCGTCCACGAGATCCGCACCCGTCGTCCCGGCGTGCCGGTCATCGGCTTCCCCCGCCTGGCCGGCGTGATGGCCGCCGAATATGCGCGCGAAACCGGTGTGCGCGTCATGGCGCTCGATACCGGCGCCGACATGGCGGCGATGGCCGAACTGGTGCCGCCCGACGTCACGCTGCAGGGCAATCTCGATCCGCTGCTGCTGCTGGCCGGCGGCGACGCGATGACGACCGAGGCCCGCGCCATCCGCAACGTCATGAAAGGCCGGCCGCATATCTTCAATCTCGGCCACGGCGTCGTGCCGGCGACACCGCCCGAGCATGTCGGCGACCTGGTCCGCGCCGTGCGCGAGGTCGGATAGATGCCGCCCGCGCCGACCCT
>NZ_JABXXP010001104.1 GCF_013376155.1 Nguyenibacter vanlangensis | reverse complement strand
GGCCGCCATGCTGCCCGACCGGCCGGCGCGCACCTGGGTAACGGTGTCCGCCGCGCGCTTCAGCGCGGACTCGCTGAGTTCGTCGGCATGGGCGAAGCCGGTTTCCTCGCCCAGGATCGCCCGCAGGCCGAAGCCGGACGAGGTGTCGAAGCTGGCCGAGCGGATGACGCCGTCATCCAGCGAGATCATCTCGCTTTCGCGATA
The DNA here is from genome assembly GCF_013376155.1 of Nguyenibacter vanlangensis. Classification (GTDB taxonomy): domain Bacteria; phylum Pseudomonadota; class Alphaproteobacteria; order Acetobacterales; family Acetobacteraceae; genus Gluconacetobacter; species Gluconacetobacter vanlangensis. The sequence continues at coordinate 493 of NZ_JABXXP010001104.1, read as the reverse complement.
TTCCAGGAACAGCTCGCCGTCATCCATGCCCTCCAGCGTGCGGCGGACCATGGATTCGGCCTCCGCCCGGCCCAGCGTCGCGCCGGCTCGGTCGAAGAACAGCCGGTCGGTCGCGGTCAGCGGGTTCAGGAACGGATCGGTGGGGCGCATGGAAGGACTCCGGTCGTCGCTGGAGGAGGGGGGCTGGATAAGGGGGGCTGGATAAGGGGGGCTGGATAATGAGGGCCTGACGGATGATTGCATGTCATAGTCCCATCCTATGTGGGGCGAAACGGTGCCGTTGACGAGCCGCGCCGCATGAGGGCCCGGTGAACTTCCGGCAATGCGGTCCGTTTTTCTTTTGCTGACCGTGTCCGACTGGCATTCTACCCGGGCGCGGTCATGCCCCGACCGCCCCGATCGATCAAGGAATGCGCCCCTCGTGACGATGCTTCCGCGACCGCTCCCCCCGCGTGCCGCGCGCGGCCTGGCCGCGCTGCTGGCCGCCTGGCCG
>NZ_JABXXP010001103.1 GCF_013376155.1 Nguyenibacter vanlangensis | reverse complement strand
GACCACCTGGCGCAGGGGCACGCCCATCGGCAGTTCCCACGCCCCCGGGCGGCGTACCCGGCCGCTGACACCGAACAATTTGGTGCCGCCATCGGGGCTGCCCGGGGCCAGGTCGCGGAACCAGGCGGCGCCGTTGGCCAGGATGTGCGGCACGTTGCACAGGGTTTCGACATTGTTGACCACGCTGGGCGCGCCCCACAGCCCGCCCACCTGCGGGAAGGGCGGCTTGCTGCGCGGCTGGGCGCGGTAGCCTTCGAGCGCGGTGAGCAAAGCCGTTTCCTCGCCGCAGATATAGCGGCCGCCGCTGGCATGGACGTGGATGTCGAAATCGAAGCCCGAGCCGAGAATGTCGCGCCCCAGCCAGCCGGTCTGCCGGGCCTGGGCGATCGCGCGTTCGAGCCGGTCGAACGCCAGGTGATATTCGCCGCGCAGGAAGATCACGCCCTCGGACGCCTGGATGGCGTAGCCGGCGATCAGCATGCCCTCGAGGAGCTGCATGGGGTTGCCTTCGAGCAGCAGCCGGTCCTTGAAGGTGCCGGGTTCCATTTCGTCGGCGTTGGCCACCAGGTATTTGCGGCGCGCGCGGGCCGGCTGCCTGGGCACGAAGCTCCATTTCTGGCCGGTGCCGAAGCCGGCGCCGCCGCGCCCGCGCAGGCGGGAGTCGGTGACTTCGGCGATCACCGCGTCGGGCGTGAGGTC
>NZ_JABXXP010001102.1 GCF_013376155.1 Nguyenibacter vanlangensis | reverse complement strand
CTGCTGCACCCGGATGACCGTCCCCAGCGGATCGGACGACGCGGCCTGCGCGATGGTGTCGCGGGCGGCGGCGGCCTGCCCGGCATCATATTGCAGCGCCGACAGCATCAGGCGCGCCTGGCCGAAGGCCGGATCCAGGGTCAGCGCGAAACGCAGCAGCAGCATGCGCAGGTCGCGCAGCCCCGCCACCCGCGCGTCCTGGCCGGGAGGATCGGGCAGGCGCTCGGCTTCCTGGCCGATCAGGGCGGACAGGAAAGCATAGGCCTGGGCGATTCCCTGGCGCGGGGTGGCGGCGGGCGTCCGGGCGAGCGACGCGACGATCCCGTCTTTGGCCAGGGACAAGGCGGGGATGGACACGGCCAGCCGGTCGACCAGTTGCAGGGCCTGGGCCCGGCGGCCCTGACCGACCAGCCAATGGCCCACGGCCCGGGTGGAGAACAGGTCATGCCCGGGCGATGCGGCCAGGGCGGCGCGGAAATAGGCATCGGCCCGGGCATGCAGGCCGGCGGCATCGGCGATCAGCGCGGCATGCACCGCATAATACCCGCCCAGCGACCGGTCCGCGGTCCAGGGGTCGAGCACCAACAGCGCGCGGCCGGCATCGCCGCTGCCCAGCAGCGTCCAGGCCTGTAGAATCGGCCGGATGACCGCCAGCATCGCGTTGCGCGGCGCGCGGTCGTAATGCGCCTGGGCGTCCGCC
>NZ_JABXXP010001101.1 GCF_013376155.1 Nguyenibacter vanlangensis | reverse complement strand
GTCAGGACGCCGCGCGCAACGCCGCGCCGGCCGCACGGTCCATGCGCAGGTAACGCGGGATCGACAGCGCCAGCGGCACCGCCACGATCATGAACGCATAATGGAAATCCGCGGGCACGAAGGCCCCGTCCGTTGGTTGCCCGCCCCGCAGCGCCGCCGCCAGGCGCAGCATCAGCGCCCCGAACGCGACCGCCAGCCCGATGCAGGCCTGCTGGTTCACGCTCAGCAGCGTGCTGGCCGCCCCTTTCTCCGGGTCGCCGATATCGGCATAGCCCAGGGTCGCCAGCAGCGTGTACTGCATCGACCGCGTCACCCCGCAGCCCAGCAGCACCAGCAGCAGCACGGCCGCCGGCGTCGCCGGCACCATCGCCCCGGCCAGCAGCACGAACAGCACGCCGAGCGTCGCGTTCACCACCGCGGTGGCGCGAAAGCCGAACCGCTCCAGGATGCGCGTGGTAAAGGCCTTCATGCCCAGATTGCCCAGCGCGAAGGCCAGCATCAGCATCCCGGCATGAAACGCCGTCAGCCCGAATCCCACCTGTAGCATCAGCGGTACCAGATAGGGAACGGCGTCGATGGTCAGGCGGCTCAGGCTCCCGGCCAGCACCGTGACGGCAAAGGTCGGGTGCCGCATCAGCCGGAAATCCAGCAGCGGATGCGCCTGCCGCGCCGCATGGCGCAGGCTGGCGGTCCCCAGCGCC
>NZ_JABXXP010001100.1 GCF_013376155.1 Nguyenibacter vanlangensis | reverse complement strand
GAGGCGAAGCCCAGGGCGGCGGCGGCGCTGCGGATGATGACGATGTTGCTGGCGCGCGGGTCGTCGCGGTCTTCCGGGGCGATGTCGGTGCCGTGCGCGTCGTCGAACAGGCGGCCGGCGAGCAGCGGCGTTGCGTAGGTACGGAAATAATCCCGGCCGACGTGCTGTTGGACCAGTTCCTGCTGCCGGTTCGCGGCACCCGGCCGCCAGACGGACTGGATCGACAGGAGGTCGCTGCCGGGCGCGCGATCGGATTGGGTGACGGAGCGTACGCCCGGCAATTTGGCGAAGCTGTCCAGCAGTGCCTGTTGGCGCGGGCGGAGCGCATCGTCGGCCATGCTGCTGACGATGATCAGCCCATCGCGGCGAAAGCCCCGATCGGCATCGCGCAGATGCGCCACCTGCAGGTCGATGACCAGCGCGCAGATGGCGAAGCTGATGGCGAAGACGAATTGCGCCCCGACCAGGATTGCGCGGATCCGCGTCCCCATCCGCCCCATGGACGGCATGCGCGCGGCCGCCAGGATGCGGGCCGGCGCATAGGCGGCCAGGACCAGGGCGGGATAGAGACCGGCGCCGACGCCCGCCACGATGACAAGCAGCGCCAGGCGCGGCAACAGCCAGCCATAGGATATCGCGACCTGCCAGCCGCACAGCATGTTCAGCGGCGGCAGGGCCAGTTCGGTCAGCGCCAGGCCCAGC
>NZ_JABXXP010001099.1 GCF_013376155.1 Nguyenibacter vanlangensis | reverse complement strand
GCCCCGTCCGAACGGGTGCCCGTCCGGCGTCTGGGCGGTCGCGCCCTGGGCACGCAGCGGACAGAAGGCCGCGCCAGCCAGAAAGGCCGCGCCGGCCAGCAGGGCCCGGACCGCGAACTGTGGGGGGGTGTGTGTTATCCCTCGCATGGCCGAGGGGCGTCTAAGGGGTTATGCGCCGAAAAGCAACCCTTTTTGGGGCGGGGTGCCAGTATGACGCCAGAACAGAAAATTAAACGCCAGGAAAAACTGCCATTTAGCGCCTGTCATCGTCAGTGAATAAATCGTGTGTTTCGGCGCAATAGACACGGTTTTCGCCTTGGTTCGAACATAGTTCCGGCGGTGTCGCGCCATATTGTTTCAGGGTGTTTGCTTGTCCTGATCCAGTGTTGTGCGCAGCAACAGAATGTCCTTCCATGCGTCGCGCCGGGCGGCCGCGCTGGCGGTCAATTGAGACGGATGGCGCATCGGCAGCACGGGCAGTTTCTCGGCCGATCCGGGCACGGTCATCGCGCGCCAGCGTCCGCGCAGGCGGGCGATGCCGCCCTGTTCGCCGGTCAGCAGCCGGGTGGGCGTATTGCCCATCAGCAGGACCCGCCGCGGGGCGGCCAGGACGATCAGCCGGTGCAGGAACGGCGCGCAGATCCGCAATTCGGCCGCCGAGGGCGGGCGTTCGCCCGGCGGCCGCCAGGGAATCACCGGCGCC
>NZ_JABXXP010001098.1 GCF_013376155.1 Nguyenibacter vanlangensis | reverse complement strand
CGCCGGGCCGCGCCGCGGCCTTCTCCTCCGCCGCATCGGGTGCCTGCGCCAGCGCGCCGTTCCAGCCGGCGAACATCCCGGCGGACAGGGCCGAGGCAAAGAAGGTCGAGCGGGACAGGACCTGTCGAAAATCGTGCATCAAGTTGCGTTCTCGTGACCATGCGCGATTGCCACGAGACGAGACGGGCCCGCCCTTCACCCGGAACGGATCCCCGGCTCGCCCGTCGGATCACCCCGCCCGACGGTTCCCGGTCGCAATCAGTGCTGACGGCAGGTCTCCTGGCTTGCGGCAAGACGTTCCGCATGGCCTTCCCGGAGACGAGAACCCCAGTGGCCCCGGGCCCGAACGCCCGGCGATGCGTGAACATGCCGCTTACAGTTGCGGGGGCAGCCGCAGGATTGGACCGGCCGGCCCGCACTGCGTTCCCTTTTAATCCTCGCACGCCTTTTCATCCGCGCGCGACGGAACCATCGCGCCCTTCATAGAAGCTGCGCCCCGCCTGTCAAGAAATCCGCCTGTCAGGAAAATGGCGCGCCGCCGCCCAGGCCGGATGACCGCCGAAATCCGCTTTGACGGCCACCGGGCCGGCTGGCACGATCGCGGCCGACGGCGTCCTGCGCAGACGCGAGGTGAAGAAAGCGCCGATGACCCCACATCCCTCCGACGACCCGGCAGCCGGCATGCGCCCGGCGCTGCCCGTCCT
>NZ_JABXXP010001097.1 GCF_013376155.1 Nguyenibacter vanlangensis | reverse complement strand
CACCAGCAGGCGGTGATCGTCGCCCGCGATCATCGATTCGATGACCACCGCCGACCCTTCGCGCTCGGCCGCGGCGAACGCGGCGGCCACCCCGGCCGCGTCGGTGACGTTGACGCTGACCCCGCGGCCGTGATTGCCGTCCAGGGGCTTGACGACGACCGGGAAGCCGATCCGCTCGGCCGCCGAGAGGGCCGCGTCCGGTTCGTAGACCACGCGCTGCCGGGGCACCGGCAGGCCCAGATCGGCAAGCAGGCGATTGCTGAGATTCTTGTCCGACGCGATCTCGACGGCGATATGGGAGGTCTTGCTGGTCAGCGCGGCCTCGATGCGCTGCTGGTATTTGCCCTGTCCGACCTGGATCAGGCTGCCATCGTTCAGGCGATAGACGGGGATGTCGCGCGCGTTGGCCGAGCGCACCAGCTCCATCGCCGACGGGCCGAGCGACCGGCGGTCGGCATAGCGCAGGAAGCGCGCGATGTCGTCCTGCAGGTCGGGTTCGCCCTTTTCGTCGGCGCGGGCGATCGCCACCAGCATGTCGCAGGCGACCTCGCCGGCTTCCAGGCCGATATCCTCGGATTCGTAGCTGTAGAGAACATCGACCTCGTCCGGCGCCTGGGTCGCGCGCGCCATGGCGCGTCCGCCGTCCTGCGCCGCCAGGTGCTGGAGGTGCAGCGCGAGTACCGCGACCAGTTCGCCCAGCGCCGGGG
>NZ_JABXXP010001096.1 GCF_013376155.1 Nguyenibacter vanlangensis | reverse complement strand
GCCATCCGCAGGCAGGCCCGCGCAACCCCGCCGGCCAGGCCGGCCACGCCGCCCGCGACGGACAGGACCAGCGTCGTCCACAGGGCGCGCGACAGCAGCGCGACGTCATAGTGGGAAAAGGCGATCATGCCGCGCCCTCGAACATCCTGCGCCCCAGCGCGAACGCCCCCGTCAGGGCGACGGACAGCAGGGCGTACAGCGCCCCGGCCACCAGCATCACCTCGAGGATACGAAAGGTGGTCGCGCCGACGTCGTAGGCGCGGCCGGTCAGGTCCTCGACCCCGAAGATGGACGCCATCGAACTGCCCAGGATCATGATCTGGAAATGATTGGCCAATGCCGGCGCCATCGTCTGCAGCGCATGGGGAAAGAGGACGCGCAGATAGGCCTGCCGGCGCGTCAGCCCCAGCGCCGCCGCCGCGTCGTGATAGAGCGGCGGAACCCGCCCCAGCCCCGCAGCCAGGATATCGGCGAGATAGGCCGCCGCATTCAGCGCCATGCCGATGAAGACCGATGCGAACGGCGAGACCATGACCCCCAGCAGCGGCAGGCAGTAGAAGATCGCGAAGATCTGCGAAAGCTGCGGCGTATTGGTCATGATCGTGCTGTAGGCCATGCCGAGCCGCCGTCCCGCCCCCCGCCCTTCCGCGCGCAGGACCGCCAGGCCGGCGGCCAGGACCAGGCCGGCGGCGAAGGACGCGACGGAC
>NZ_JABXXP010001095.1 GCF_013376155.1 Nguyenibacter vanlangensis | reverse complement strand
CCACGACCACCTCGCCATGCGCGGTCACGGCGGACAGAAGGTCCTCCGCCCCGGTCGCCGCGTCCAGCCGGCGGATCAGCGACGCCGCGCGCCGGTCGACGAAACGCGCCGTCAGCCGCTCATGCAGCGCGTCGGACAACTGGTCCTCCACCGCGCGCGCGCGCGCCTGCCATTGGGCGGCGTCCCGCACCCAGTCGCGCCGCGCGGCGATGTAGGAACAGACACGGATCCCCGACAGGCGATGCATCAGCGAATCGATTTCGCCCTCGGTCCGCGCGACCGAAGCGATCTGCGACTCTAGCCAGGCGGCGGGCACATGGCCGTCGCGGACCACATGGGTAAAGACGCGCGCGCACAGGCGGGTATGCGTCTCGTCGCCCAGCTTGCGGAAATCCGGGATCTGGCAGGCGTCCCACAGCATGCGCGTCGCGGTCCTGGATCGCGCCAGCGACCGGATTTCCGGGATCGCGGCCAGGCTGGACAGGGTCAGCACGTCCGACGCCTCGTTGCCCGATCCCAGCCCCCGCGCCGGCGGCGCATGGTTCAGGCTGGCCAGCAGCGCGTCCGGACTGGAGAAATCCAGGTCGCTGTTGCGCCAGAACAACCGCTCGATCGGATCGAAACGATGGGTCTCGACCGCCTCGACGGTCTCGTCGGGCAGGGCAGGGCAGGTGCCCGTGGTGCCGAACGTGCCGTCGCGCATGCCGCG
>NZ_JABXXP010001094.1 GCF_013376155.1 Nguyenibacter vanlangensis | reverse complement strand
GCCCGAGAAATTCTTATGAGAATTTCTCGGATCAGCAGGCCACTAAAATATTGATTCTAGTGTCCTTTCGATTCCAAAATTCGCTTGCGAATTTCGGAATCAGGACACTAGGCCGGCGGCCGGCTTCGTTCGATCTCGACCCCCACGGCGTCGAGATCGTCGAAGACATCCAGCTTCTCGACCCGCACGCGCACGATCCTGACCCGTTCGTCGGCCATTACGCCGGCGGCGATGCGCTCGGCCAGGGTCTCGACCAGCCGGACATGGCCCTCGGCGACGATCCGGCGGACCATCAGCACGATCCTTTCGTAGGATACGGTACGGCTGAGATCGTCGCGGCCGACCGTCAGGCCGGCCTCGTCCGGCACGCCGAACGAGATATTGATCCGGATCGGCTGGGTCACGCCCTGTTCGTGCGGATAGATGCCGATATTGGCGTGCAGCACCATGTCCTTGAGGAACACGCGGCGCAGCGGCGGCCGGTCCGGCCATGCGGGAAAGATGGACATCGCGGTCTGCCTTATTCCTCGGGAGAGTGGCCGGTGGCGGCCGGGGACCATTGCAGGTGCTGCCCGCCATCCAGCGCCAGCATCTGGCCGGTCACCGAGGGCAGGCAGAGCAGCGACAGCGCGGCGCGCGCGACCTCGTCCGGGCTGGTGCCGTGCCCCAGCGGGACCGAGGCGCATTGCCGGGCGAATTGTTCCGCCGTCT
>NZ_JABXXP010001093.1 GCF_013376155.1 Nguyenibacter vanlangensis | reverse complement strand
GGCCGCGCCCGCCGAAGGGCTGCACGCCGACCACCGCGCCGATCGTGTTGCGGTTGACATAGAGATTGCCCGCCGCGATCCGTCCGGTGACATGGTCGATCGTCTCGGCGATGCGGGTGTGCAGGCCGAAGGTCAGGCCGTAGCCGGTGGCGTTGATCGCGTCGATCAGCCGGTCGAGATCCTGGCGGCGCCAGCGCAGCACGTGCAGGACGGGCCCGAAGACCTCGCGCCCGATTTCGGCGATATCGTCGATTTCGATCAGGGTAGGGGGCAGGAAATGGCCGCCCGGGACCGCGTCGGGGATGGCGGGCGCGAAGATGCGCGCCCCGCTTTCGCGCATGCGCGCGATGTGCGCCGCGATGCCGGCGCGGGCCTGTTCGGTGATGACGGGGCCGATATCGGTGTGCAGCTTCGCCGGGTCGCCGACATGCAGCTCCTGCATCGCGCCGCGCAGCATGGCGAGCACGCGATCGGCGCAGTCGTCCTGCAGGCAGAGGACGCGCAGCGCCGAGCAGCGCTGGCCGGCGCTGTCGAAGGCCGAGGCGATGACGTCGGTGACCACCTGTTCGGCCAGGGCCGAGGAATCGACGATCATCGCGTTCTGGCCGCCGGTTTCGGCGACCAGCGGCACGGGTTGCCCGTTGGCGCCGGTGCGGCCGGCCAGTTGGGCGGCGATCAGGCGCGCGACCTCGGTCGAGCCGGTGAACATCACC
>NZ_JABXXP010001092.1 GCF_013376155.1 Nguyenibacter vanlangensis | reverse complement strand
CGCTGAGCGTCCGCCAGGGCGTCCGGCCATGCCGGGGCGGCCGGTCCGAGCGCGTCGCGGCCGTGGCGCGGATCATCACCCTGCCGTGCGACCGGGTGGCCCCCTATGCCGGGCACGCGTGCGAAGGACGGATATTGGAGGCACCCATCCCGCCTTCGAACCCGGCCGGACGATTGGTGTTCGGGCCGATCGTGCCCGCGCCGGCGGGCGCAATCCCGTTGTCCGAGGCGCCGTTTGTCGTGTCGGCAGGGCAGGGCGTCACGGATTTCGAAACATTTCACGCGCTAGCCCACGCGCTTGGCGCGACCGAGGGGGCCAGCCGCATGGTCTGCGATGCCGGATCGATGCCGCGCGCGGCACAGGTCGGTGCCTCCGGTACGGTGCTGGACGCGCGCTGCTACCTGGCCTTCGGCATCGCCGGCGCGCCGCAGCATCTGCAGGGGCTGGGCAAGGTCGAGCACGTGGTGGCGGTGAATACCGACCTGCATGCCGCGATCGTCGCCCGTGCCGGGCTGTCGATCATCGCCGACGCGCAGGCGGTGATGCCGGCCCTGCTGGCCCTGTTGCAGGGGGGCGGGGCATGATGCGGCGCATCGTCCTTCTTTCGAACGGGATCGATCCGGTATCCGGCCGTCCGGCCCCCCCGCCGGGCGAGATCGCGGCGATCGGGCTGGCGCTGTCGGTCGGTGGCCCGACCGGCGGGGACTCGACCG
>NZ_JABXXP010001091.1 GCF_013376155.1 Nguyenibacter vanlangensis | reverse complement strand
CTGTCCGCCGGCCCGCCCCAACTGTCGAGGCTGTCATGACCGTCACCGTCGCCACACTGGGCTTTCCCCGCATCGGCCCCAGGCGAGAACTGAAACAGGCGCTGGAAGAACACTGGGCCGGAAACGGCGACGAGGCCGCGCTCCAGGCGGCGGCCGCACGCCTGCGCGCGGACAACTGGATCTGGCAGCGCGATCGCGGCGCCGACATCATCCCGTCCAATGATTTCTCGCTGTACGACCATGTGCTGGACATGTCGGTCATGGTCGGGGCCATCCCGTCCCGCTATGGCTGGTCCGGCGGTCCGGTCGACAGCGCGACCTATTTCGCCATGGCCCGCGGCACCCGCGGCGACGCGGCGGAAGGTTGCACGCACGGCCACGCCGATGCCTCCGGGGGCCTGCCCGCCGCGGAAATGACCAAATGGTTCGACACCAACTATCACTACCTGGTGCCGGAATTCTCCGCCGATCAGGTCTTCCGCCTGTCCTCGGCCAAGCCGGTGGATGAGTATCTCCAGGCCCGCGCGCTCGGCATCGAAACCCGCCCCGTCCTGCTGGGGCCGATCAGCTACCTGCTGCTGGGCAAGGCCCGCGGCGGCGCCTTCGACCCGCTGTCGCTGCTGCCGCGCCTGCTGCCGGTCTATGTCGCCATCCTGCGCGCCCTGGCCGATGCCGGCGCCGGCTGGGTGCAGATCGACGAACCCTGCCTGGTC
>NZ_JABXXP010001090.1 GCF_013376155.1 Nguyenibacter vanlangensis | reverse complement strand
GCCTATGCGGCGCCCTTCGCGCGGCCGCTGCGCGTGATCGGCGCGCGGGCGGTGACGCTGGCGACCGGGGCGGAGACGCCGCTGATTCCAATGTCGCGGCTGGATTACGCCAACCTGTCGGGAAAGACCGTGCCGAACGGGCCGCCCGCCCAGTATTTCTACGATCCGCAACTGGGATCGGGGGTGCTGAGCCTGTTCCCGGCGCCGTCGAACGGGCTGACGGCGGTGACCTTCACCTGCCAGCGGCCGCTGCAGGATGTCGCCAATGCCGCGAACACCGCGGACGTGCCGCAGGAATGGGTCTCGGCGCTGCGCTTCGCGCTCGCCGTCGAACTGGCGCCGGAATATGACTGCCCGGCCCCGCGCTTCGAGATGCTGAAGGCGATGGCGGCGGAGAAATTCGCCGGGGTCTCGCAATGGGACCTGGAGCCGGCGGGCACTACCACCACGCCGTTCGGCCAGCCGCTGTACCAGATGATCGCGGGCGCGCTGCGCCTGTGCGGGGCGGTGGGGCCGCAGGACGTGCCGCGGCTGGGGCTGGTGGAGAATGCGTTTACGGCGCTGAACGCGATGGTGCAGGCCTGGCAGGCCTCGGGCATTCATGTCTGGGCCGAGGAGGACGTGACCGTGTTCCTGCAGCCCGGGCAGATCCGCTATCTGCTCGGCGGGGCGACGGCGGACAATGCGGCGGCCACGGCGGGGACCGGCCTGAC
>NZ_JABXXP010001089.1 GCF_013376155.1 Nguyenibacter vanlangensis | reverse complement strand
GTCAGCCCGGCGGCGCGGATGTGGCATGCGCATCTGGTCCTGGCGGCGGCGCGCGAGGGACAGGGCGTGGCGCTGGCCAACCCGTTTCTGATGGAAGACGACCTGCGCAACGGCACGCTGGTGCGGCTGGGGCCCGAGGGGGCGCCGTTTCCGGGGGTGGCGATCGGGGCCTATGCGCTGTTCGTGCCGGAAAACCGCTGGAACCGCCCGGCGCTGGTGCGGTTCCGCACCTGGCTGTCGCATATGGCCGAGGCGGTGCGGGCGGACGGGACGATGCCGGAGGGCTGACGCGGCGACCGGGAGAAATCTGTTGTCGGGAGGCAACAGCGGGCGGAAAGCGGGGGGATTTTTTTCGGCCGCTTGTTGAAACGTTATATCATACGGTTTAGGGAGATCGGGCGGAGGGGCGTCACACGCCCCCTTTTCCCTTTGCCTGCTTCACCGGACAGATAGAGTGCGCATGTTCCCGACCCGCCTCCCGACCCGTCGACCCGCCCGTCTTGCCTCGCTTGGCCTGTTGCTGTCGGGGGTGGCGCTGCCCGCCATGGCCGCCATGCCGCCAACCGGCCCGCAGCCCGCCCAGAGAGCCACGTCGAAGGCCGTGTCGAAAGCCACGTCGGAGGAGGCCACCCGGAAGGCGGGCCAGAAGGGTGGGCAGCAGGATGGGCAGAAGGGCGCACCGCCCGCCGCGACGGCGGAGGACGGGGCGGGGGG
>NZ_JABXXP010001088.1 GCF_013376155.1 Nguyenibacter vanlangensis | reverse complement strand
CGCGGCCCCGGGTTGCGCGAATGGGGGTTGCGCGGACGGGGATCGCGCGCGGCACAGGGGCGCGGCATGCGTAAAGCGCGGCACAGCCCGCCAGCGCGGTCATGCAGGCCAGCGGCAGGGGCGACGACAGAAAGGCGGCGATCACGGCCATCATGCTCTCCATACCCCGTCGACAAGCCGGGCATGCCATGAAACATGGCGGTGTTCCGGGGCTTGGCCAAGCCTGCGGCGGTGTCAGCGGCGGTTTTATGCCCAAATCGGTCATCCGGCCGCGTCGTTCAGTCAACAGCGCCGGTTCGGCGTCCGTCAACGAAAAAATAACCTCCCGACTCGGGTACCAAACTCGGGTACCAAACCCGGGCACCGGTCGCGGGGCCCGGATCGTCAGGGCGCGCCGGTCGGCCGGTCCGGCGGGGTCGCGGCCAGGCATTTGCGCATCAGTGACGGCAGGGCCAGCCCGTCGAGATCCCGGGCGGCGAAGACCAGGCCGCCGGCCTGGGCGGCGCTGTTGGGAAAGCGCCCGATCCGCGCCGCATACACGTCCACATGCAGGGTGAAATGGGTGAAGACGTGCGTGACCCGTCCGGCCTGTCGCCATGGGCCGGGCAGCGGGGCATGGGCCAGTGCCTCGGATTCCGCCCAGGGTTCCGCGCGCCACTCGGTGCCGGGCAGTTCCAGCATGCCGCCCAGCAGCCCCGATGCCGGCCGGCGGCGCAGC
>NZ_JABXXP010001087.1 GCF_013376155.1 Nguyenibacter vanlangensis | reverse complement strand
GGTGGTGATAGGGCTTGAACGTGGATTCTTTCTCTTTGCTCATGGTACCAACCTCCTGATGGCCATTGCCGGGCCCGCCTGCCATAGTGGTTAAAGGATGCCGAATTCTTTCAATGCCGGCACGAAATTCTCGTTTTCGTGTTGGGACCGGGTCAGCTTGACCAGCGCGAAACGCTGCAGCGGCGCCAGTGCCGCCCATTCTTCCGCAGTCGGCGGGACCACGCCATCCGCCTCGGCCTGGAGACGCACGGAGTCGGGCATGCGGCCGGGCTGCTGCCAGTCCCCGAAGTCCCGCGCGGCCAGATAGCGGACCGGCTCGTCCGTCCGGGCCATGATCCGATCCAGCACGAACACGCGATAGACGTCCTGCTCGTCCTTCGTCTCGCACGGCATGTCGGCCAGCCTGCCGCGTTCTTCGTGCGACAGGCGGCTCCATTGCCGCAGCGTCATCTTGATACCGACGATGTCGAGTTTCTGCCGCGCGATCATCGGAATGCAGCGCAGGGAACCGGCAAAGTCGCGTTCGAATTCGAAGATCATGGTTGCGCCTCGTGCGTTCTTGTTCTTATGCCGTCCTCGCCCGTCTCCGATCCGTCGCCGCGGATGCGTTCAATGATAGCCATCGGCTTCCGTCACTTTTCCACGAAACACGCGATAGGAATAGATCGTGTAGGTCAGGATGATCGGCAGGAGGATGGCGGTGCCGATAAGCTGGAAGA
>NZ_JABXXP010001086.1 GCF_013376155.1 Nguyenibacter vanlangensis | reverse complement strand
GACGCCGGTCTTCGTGCCCACCCTGCCGCATGTTGCGGCCCATCCCGCCGCCGCCGCGCTGGCAGGCGTGGTGGCCGTGCTGTCCTCGGCGCTGCCCTATACGCTGGAAATGCTGGCGATGAAGCATCTGAACGCCCGGCAGTACGGCATCCTGGCCAGCCTGGACCCGGTGATGGCGGCCCTGATCGGGCTGGCCCTGCTGGGCGAACGCCTGGCCCCCTCGCAATGGATCGGCATCCTGTGCATCGTGGCGGCTTCGATCGGCGGCGTGATGGTTCCCCGCGCGGCCCGGCCCACAGCGGCGACGGCCGGCGAGCCCTGAGCGCCCCCGCCTTCCGCCGTTATGGCAGGCCGAGACAGGGCGCTGCGAACAGGGTGCGCCGCCAGGCTCCGCGCAGCGTATGCGCCGCGACGATGGCCCAGATCACCGCCAGCCCCGCCACCAGCACGCCGCCGATCACCGCCAGCAGCGCCAGGTGCGTCTGGCGCGCCAGGGTCAGGGTAGCCAGGGCATAGACCCCCAGCGGGAAGGTGAACCCCCAGCACCCCAGGTTGAACGGCAACCCCTGCCGCAGATAGCGCAGGGCAGTCGCAACCCCGAACATCAGCCACCACGCGCCATAGCCCCACAGGATCGTCCCGCCGACGATGCCGGCGCCGGCGGCCACGGGCCCGAGCGCCACCATGCCGTTGGCGTCGCAGATCGCCGGCGCGTCCTGG
>NZ_JABXXP010001085.1 GCF_013376155.1 Nguyenibacter vanlangensis | reverse complement strand
GCCCGCGCCGAACCGCCCGCCCCGGTGGCCGAGTACGACGTGCCCGCGCCGGAAACCCGGGTCGGCCAGGTCCTGGCCGCCATCGCCCGGCAGGAACGTGATTTCGTGCCCGCCCAGTTCCTGCGCGGGGTGGAAACGTCGTTCCGCCAGATCGTGCAGGCCTTCGCCGCCGGCGATACCGCCATGCTGCGCGATCGCCTGACCGCGAATGCCTTCGCCGCATTCGACGCCGCCATCCGCGCGCGCCAGCAGGCGGGCGAGACCCAGAAATCCGAAGTTCGCGCCATCGCCGGCCTGTCGATCGTCGATGCGGAGATCCAGCCGCGCGACGGCGCCGCCCATGCCCGGATCGATGTGCGCATCGTCTCGGACCAGGTCAGCCTGACCCTGGACAAGGACGGCCATCCTGTCGCCGGCACAGACGCCGTGACCGAATTTTCCGACCTGTGGACGTTCGAGCGGCTGCTCGGCGTGCCGATCGGCGGCGCGGCCTGGCGCCTGGCCGCCAGCCGCAGCGCCTGATTCGTCCGGCGGCTGTTGTCCGGGACCTCCCGGCAGGTCCTTCCAGTCCACTTCATCCCAATCCGGCTGTTTCCTTGCCCTATCCATTCATGACCAAGACCCTGCGGGGAGCCGCCGTTGCGGCGATCGCCCTGCTGTCCGCCTGCGCCGCCACCATCCCGGGCGGCGGCCGGCCCGTCCCCTTCGTCGACCTCCAGGGCT
>NZ_JABXXP010001084.1 GCF_013376155.1 Nguyenibacter vanlangensis | reverse complement strand
CCCCGCCTGCCATGCGCTGACACCCGACATCGCCGGGTCGGAACCCTGCGCGCCCGGACAGGACCGCGCCGATCCCGCGACGGCGCGCGCCCTTCTGCAACAGACCGGCCTGGCGCGGGGATTTTCCGTGACCGTCGTGGTCCAGGAACCCGAGGAGCCGATCGCCGAGGCGCTGCAGGCCATGTGGCGGCGCATCGGCGTCACACTGCGTATCCGCCGGCAGGAAGCGGGCGTGTGGGTCCAGTCGGCCTTCGCCGGGCCGGCGGACAAGGCCCGGCAGGACATCGGCATGGTGCTGACATCGTGGTCCGCGCCGTTCATTGCCGACCTGCAGTTGCGCCCGCTTTATGCCGGCGCCAGCGCGGCGCCCGCGGGCGCCAATCTGGGCTTCTACCGCAATCGGGAGATCGACGCCGCGATCGACCGCGCGGCGCGCACAGGCGACCCCGCCGCCCGGGCGCGGGACTATGCGGCGATCCAGGATCGCCTGGCCCGGGATGCGCCGATCCTGCCGCTCTATGTGCAGGACAATCTGTACGGTGTCCGCCGGGGCCTGGGCGGGGTCCAATCCCTGCCGGACGGCGAGATCGCCGTCACCTCCGCCCGATGGGCGACGCCATGACCGCGCTGCTGCGGCGCACCGCCGCCCTGCCCTTCGTCATGCTGGCGGTTTCGGCCATCATCTTCGCGGCGATCCACGCCCTGCCCGGCGACCCCGCGCGG
>NZ_JABXXP010001083.1 GCF_013376155.1 Nguyenibacter vanlangensis | reverse complement strand
CGGCCCCGGACTGCTTCCTGCTGGCTGCCGGCATCCTGGGCGTCGCCGCCGAGGACTGCCTGGTCTGGGAGGATTCGCCCGCCGGCATCGCGGCGGCCGAGGCCGCCGGCGCTGGGGTCGTGGTCCTGACCGCCACCCACCGCCACAGGATGGAAACCCGCCACCCCGCCATCGCGGATTATGTCCGCCTGGCCCACGGCCAGGACGAAACGGGCGCGCTGGGCCTGTTCATGCACCCATGACGTCCCGCCGATCGCCCGCGCCCCTCCCACGCCGGCGATGATGCCGGCAGCGCCCGATTCCCCTTGACGACGTCGCCGGTTTCCTGGCGTACGGGGTGCCGGCAGTCCGCCCATCGGCAAAGGGCGGCGGCGCGGGGAGAGGGACGATTTGCGTATCCTGCTGATCGAGGATGATCCGGAATCCGCCGCCTTCATCGCCCAGGGGCTTGGCGGCGAAGGCCACGCGATCGACGTCGCCGCCGACGGCCATGCCGGCCTGAAACGCGCCGCCGAGGACTGGGACCTGCTGATCGTCGACCGCATGCTGCCGGGCCTCGACGGATTGTCGATCGTGCGCCGGCTGCGCGCCACCGGCCTCCAGGCCCCCGTCCTGTTCCTGACCACGATGGACGGCATCGATGACCGGGTGGCCGGATTGCGGGCCGGCGGCGACGATTACCTGGTCAAGCCCTTCGCACTGGTCGAACTGGCGGCCCGCGTCGGC
>NZ_JABXXP010001082.1 GCF_013376155.1 Nguyenibacter vanlangensis | reverse complement strand
CGCCACGCGCCTGGCCAACGGGCTGCGCCGCCGGCTGCTGCGCGACGGCTGCCCCGATACCGGCGCGCCGATGAAATTGTTCCAGCGCGCCGATTTCCTGCGCCTGCCGCAATTCGAAGGGCTGCACCGCTTCCTGCCGGCACTGATGGGCCATTACGGCGTGCCGCTGGTCTGCCTGCCGGTGCGGCACCGCAGCCGCCTGCACGGGCATTCCAAATACACGAACCTCAACCGGGCGCTGGTCGGCATCCGGGACCTGATGGGCGTGATGTGGCTGAACAACCGCACAAGGCTCCCACGTCGCGTTACCGAACGCTAGCTCATTGTTTTGGCGATCATCTTTATCCGGCCGGAGTCCATCCGGCCGGATGATGCCCTAAGGATACGTGCCGGATGACGCGGCTGACCATGCGCCATTATGTTCTGCTCGCGCTGTGCACCTTCCTGATCTTCCTGCCGGGTCGCGCCAGCCTGCCGCCGCTGGACCGTGACGAACCCCGCTACATGGAAGCCAGCGCCCAGATGCTGCGCAGCGGCGATTTCATCGATGTCCGTTTCCAGGATCGTCCGCGCTATTTGCAGCCGGCCGGAATCTACTGGCTCGAAGCCGCCTCGGTCGCCGCCACCGGCACGCTGCGCCGGCACGCCGTCTGGGCCTATCGCATTCCCTCGCTGATCGCGGTGACCGCCGCCGTCACGCTCACCGCCTGGATCGGCGCCACGCTGTTC
>NZ_JABXXP010001081.1 GCF_013376155.1 Nguyenibacter vanlangensis | reverse complement strand
GTCGACCCCGTGCCACGACATGACCGAGGCCGAAGGCGGCAGCCCGCCGCGCAGGATCTCGTCCCACCCGATCATGCGGCGGCCGTGGGCGGCCAGGTAGCGGCCGCCCTGCTCGATGAACCAGCTTTCCAGTTGCTCCTCGTCACGCAGGCCCAGGGCGTGCAGGCGGGCCTGCACGGCAGGCGACGCCCGCCACTGGTCCTTGATGGCCTCGTCCCCGCCCAGGTGGATGAAGGTCGAGGGGAACAATTCCATGACTTCGTCGAGGACATCGCGGACGAACTGCATCGTGTGGTCGTCGACATTGTACAGCCAGGGCAGGACGCCGTAATCGGTCGCGACGCCGGGGTCGCGGCCGGTCACGCCCAGTTCGGGATAGGCGGCGATGGCCGCGCGGGCGTGGCCCGGCATCTCGATTTCCGGGACGATGGTGATATGGCGCGCGGCGGCGTAGGCGACGATGGCCCGGACCTCTGCCTGGCTGTAGAATCCGCCATAGGGCGCGCCGTCGCCCCGGGGGCCCGACACCGGCGACCGCCGCCACCCGCCGACCGCGGTCAGCCTGGGATAGCGCCGGATTTCCAGCCGCCACCCCTGGTCGTCCGTCAGGTGCCAGTGCAGCGTGTTCAGCTTCAACGCCGCCATGGCGTCCAGCAGGGCGCGGATGGCGTCGGGCGTCTGGAAATGGCGGGCGGAATCCAGCATCGCGCCGCGCCAGGACAGGCGGGG
>NZ_JABXXP010001080.1 GCF_013376155.1 Nguyenibacter vanlangensis | reverse complement strand
CGGAAACGCACGCCTTCCGTGCCGCTTTGCGGCACTCTCGCTCACCAGCCCGCATTTCCGGACAGGATCTGATCGGG
Source organism: Nguyenibacter vanlangensis (assembly GCF_013376155.1). Taxonomy (GTDB): domain Bacteria; phylum Pseudomonadota; class Alphaproteobacteria; order Acetobacterales; family Acetobacteraceae; genus Gluconacetobacter; species Gluconacetobacter vanlangensis. Next base: position 653 of record NZ_JABXXP010001080.1, on the reverse strand, counting down.
ACTATGCGCTGACGGCGATCCGACGCGCGTTTCCGGTGCTTCGGTGCTCACGGCCGCAAGGCTGCTCCGCTGCGATGCTCGGAAACGCACGCCTTCCGTGCCGCTTTGCGGCACTCTCGCTCACCAGCCCGCATTTCCGGACAGGATCTGATCGGGACTATGCGCTGACGGCGATCCGACGCGCGTTTCCTGTGCTTCGGTGCTCACGGCCGCAAGGCTGCTCCGCTGCGATGCTCGGAAACGCACGCCGGCCGTGCCGCTTTGCGGCACTCTCGCTCACCAGCCCGCATTTCCGGACAGGATCTGATCGGGACTATGCGCTGGTGGTCCGATGCGCGTTCCTGCGCTTTGATGCTCACGACCGACAAGGCCGCTCTGCTCCGATGCTCGGAAACGCACGCCGTTGGGCCGGGGGTGATGAAGACCCTGTGGCATGAAGGTTCTGGAAGTCACCAACGTCGATTTCTCGTTGCGGCATTTCCTTCTGCCCCTGATGCGCGGGTTGCGTGCGGCGGGGCATGAAGTGGTGGGCGTCTGTGCGGACGGGCCGCTGCTGGCCGATGTGCGCGGGGAGGGGTTTCGCGTCGAGACGGTGCCGATGGCGCGGTCCTTCTCGCCCGTTGCGCAGGCGCGGGCGCTGGGGGCGCTGATCG
>NZ_JABXXP010001079.1 GCF_013376155.1 Nguyenibacter vanlangensis | reverse complement strand
CCGCCCGCTGGGCCCCGGTAGCTGGTCGGCCGACATAAAGTTGCTGGGCAGCGCGAGCCTGACCCTGCGCGGCCGTGGACGGTCCTTCAGCCGGTGGAATGTGACGATCCTGCCCGACGCCGCGCCGGCCGTGTCCTGGAGGGCGGGGGCGGGCAGCATGCCGGGGGAATGGCGGACACGCCTGCCCTATAGCGCGCGGCAGGCCTATGGCATCGCCACGTTGCGGGCCGAGCTGCATCTGATTCGGTCGGGCAGGGAGCAGGCGCGGGGCCAGGGGGAGGCGGAGCGGGTATTATCCGTGCCGATCCCGGTGGATGGCCGGCCCAAGGAGGTGACGGGCACCGCCCTGCCGGACCTTTCCGCCGATCCCTGGGCGGGCGAGGAAGTGGCCGGCCGCCTGGTGGCGACCAGCGTCAGCGGGCGCGAAGGGCGCAGCGACGAGATCCGCTTTCGTCTGGGGGCGCGGCTGTTTCGCAATCCGATGGCCAGGGCGGTGCTGGATGTGCGCCGCCGGGTCGCCGTGGGGCGGGAGAGCCGCTTTACGGCGGCGAGCGACCTGCTGGCGCTGGGCGAGACGCCCGATCCGTTCGCGCATGATGCCGGAATGCTGCTGAACCTGACCAGTGCCGCAGCCCTGCTGGAAAGCCGGGACGTCGAGGCCGGCGCGGCGACCGCCCGGGCCGTCGACCAGGCGCTGGCGCGGCTGTGGTACCTGGCGCTGGATATCGAGGAC
>NZ_JABXXP010001078.1 GCF_013376155.1 Nguyenibacter vanlangensis | reverse complement strand
GAACGCGCGGGGCTGGGCGGTGCTGCCCGGGCTGCTGGACGCCGCGCAGGCCGCGGACCTGGCGGCGCTGTATGATGGCGCGGACGGGTTCCGCGCCCGGGTGGTCATGGAACGGCACGGGTTCGGGCGCGGGGAATACCGGTATTTTTCCTATCCGCTGCCGCCGCTGGTCGCGCAATTGCGGCAGGCACTGTATCCGGCGCTGGCCACCATCGCCAATGACTGGCAGGCGCGGCTGGGCCAGGCGGCGCGATTTCCGGCGCGGCACGAGGATTTCCTGCAGGCATGCCATGCGGGGGGACAGTGCCGGCCGACGCCGCTGCTGCTGCGCTATGGGCCGGGGGATTATAATTGCCTGCACCAGGATCTGTACGGTGCGCTGGTCTTTCCATTGCAGGTCGCCATCCTGCTGTCGCAGCCGGAGGTGGATTTCACCGGCGGCACCTTCATCCTGACCGAGCAGCGCCCGCGCATGCAGTCCCGGGCCGATTGCGTGCCGCTGCGGCAAGGGGATGCGGTGGCGTTTGCCGTCCATCACCGGCCGGTACGGGGCGCGCGCGGGCCATATCGCGTGACGATGCGCCATGGGGTCGGCACGGTGCTGTCGGGGCGGCGGCATGTGCTGGGGATGGTGTTTCACGATGCCGCGTAGGACGGGACGGAAACCGGAGGAGTTGGGGGAACTGGACCTGGGCCCCGGCCCGGACGAGGTGCTGGGACCGGGGGCGATCAGGCT
>NZ_JABXXP010001077.1 GCF_013376155.1 Nguyenibacter vanlangensis | reverse complement strand
CCGCGCCCCCTGCCCGCCCCGCGTCCGGCCACGCCCGGCGCGGAAAGCCGCCGCGTCGCAAGGCCGGATGAACCATGGGCCTGGCATCCTATCGCCAGAAGCGCGATTTCCGCGTGACGCCGGAACCCGCCGGGGATGCCGCCCCGGCGGGCGGGCACATGTTCGTGGTCCAGAAACATGCGGCGCGGCGCCTGCATTACGATTTTCGCCTGGAGATGGACGGCGTGCTGAAAAGCTGGGCCGTCACGCGGGGGCCCAGCCTGGTCGCCGGCACGCGGCGGCTGGCCGTCCATGTCGAGGACCATCCGCTGGATTATGGCGGGTTCGAGGGCGTGATCCCGCAGGGCCAATATGGCGGCGGCACCGTGGAAATGTGGGACCGGGGGACATGGACCCCGCTGCATGACCCCGCGGCGGGCCTGGCGAAGGGCCACCTGGATTTCGAACTGCATGGCGAAAAGCTTCGCGGACGCTGGCATCTGGTGCGCATGCGCCCGCGCAAGCCGGAGCGGCGCGAGAACTGGCTGCTGATCAAGGGCGAAGACGATGCCGCCAGGGCGGCGAGCGATCCGGATATCCTGGAAGAACAGCCGGATTCGATCGCCACCGGACGGTCGATCGCCCAGATCGCAGCCGGCCAGATCGCGACCGGCCAGAGCGCAACCGGCCAGAGCGCAACCGGCCAGAGCGCGGCCCGCCGGGGCACGGCCGATACCGTCACGGCCGATGCCGCGGC
>NZ_JABXXP010001076.1 GCF_013376155.1 Nguyenibacter vanlangensis | reverse complement strand
CCTGGACCGGGCCGAGAGCGAGGACGACGGCGCCTGCACCGGCCTGACCTTCGACCCGATGGTGCTGCCGCCCGGCATGGCGGCGTCGGACGATCCGATCCCGGCGGCGCGGTCGGCGGCCTATATGCGTTCGTTCTGGCTGCGGTCGGGCGAGGCCAGGATGCCCAGCGCGGTCAGCCCCGCCATGGTCGCCACCGGAGAAGGCCAATGAACCGGGTCGTACGGTTTTCCGCCCTGGCGCGGGTGCTGCACTGGCTGATGGCGCCGCTGATCCTGGGCATGCTGCTGGTCGGCGTGTTCATGGCCGCGACCGAGGGCCCGGCCTATGCCACGCTGGTGGCGCTGCATCGGCCGATGGGGATCGGCATCCTGCTGCTGGCGGCGATCCGCCTGGCGAACCGGCTGATCGTCAGGCCGCCGCCGCTGCCCGCCGCGATGCCGGCGATCCAGCGGGTGGCGGCCCTGGGGTCGCATATCGCGCTGTATGCGCTGATGATCGCGATGCCGCTGGTGGGATGGGGGATGCTGTCGGCCGGGGCCTATCCGGTCGTGCTGTGGGGGGCGGTGCGGCTGCCGCCGATCCTGCCGCACGACCCGACCTTGTTCGCGCTGCTGCGGCAGTTGCATAGCTGGCTGGCCTTCGCGCTGTTCGGGGTGGTCGTCGTGCATGTGGGCGCGGCCCTGCTGCATGGGCTGATCCTGCGCGACGGGGTCTTTCCGGCCATGGCGTCGCTCCG
>NZ_JABXXP010001075.1 GCF_013376155.1 Nguyenibacter vanlangensis | reverse complement strand
CTCGGGCCGACGTCACCACCGGCACCCCGCTGGCCTGGGCCTCCAGCAGCACCAGCGGCAGCCCCTCGGCGTCCCCGCTGCGCGCCGTGACGCTCGGCAGGCAAAAGACCCGCGCCTTGCCCATCAGCGCTATGACGCGCTCGCGCGGCACCGCGCCGGTAAAGGTCACATTGCCAATCAGCGCCGCCCGCTCTTCCAGAAGGGCCCGCTCGGGGCCGTCTCCCGCGACGATCAGCCGCGCCTCGGGCAAGGCCGCGCGCACCTGGCGAAAGGCGTCGATCAGAAACCGGCATCCCTTCTTTTCCACCAGCCGGCCCAGGAACAGGATGATCGGCGGCCGCGCGCCCGGAGAGACCGGGCCCGGAATGAAACGGTCGGGATTGATGCCGATATGGCGGACATGGATCCGCTCCGCCGGCAGTCCGACCGCGATCGCCGCGTCGCGGATATGCCCCGATACGGCAACGAACGTCACGTCAGGACTGGCGGCCAGACGCCGCAGGCGGCTCGGATAGTTTTTCCATCGTCGCCCGGATCGGCCGGCGGCGAACCACGCCATGTCGGTCGTGATGTCCGACCCGTGCAGCGTGACCAGCAGCGGAATCGACAGGCGGCGCGCCAGGTGCCAGATCTCGACCCCGTCAAAGCCGAAATGCGCATGGATCAGGGCCGGCCGCACATGCTGCGCGATCCGCGCCAGGCCCGGCGGGGCGCGGTTCAGGCTGCGGGCCAGCATGC
>NZ_JABXXP010001074.1 GCF_013376155.1 Nguyenibacter vanlangensis | reverse complement strand
GCGGCGTTGGTCGCCATGTCGCCATGGGCCGGATCGCGCGCGGGCGTCAGCTCGACCCGCGCCGCCACCTCGTCCGGCAGGTCCGGAACGATCCGTCGCAGGGCATCGCGCACGTGCGAGAGATAGCGGACGAACAGGCTGTCGGACATGCGATACGGTTCCACTCTGGACTGGTACTGATGACTGGCGGCTGATGATGGACGATCGGGCGTTTCAGCCCGGCACGGACAGATCCGTCAACCGCCGATGTTCCTCCATCGCGAATCGGTCCGTCATACCGGCTATATAATCCGCCACGACGCGGTGCGCACCGGTCCGATCGGTCCCCTGCGCCTGCTGCCGCCACCCGTCCGGCAGCAGCGACAGGTCCGCGGCCAGGATCGAGAAGATCGATTCGACCGCCATGCGGGCCTTGCGCGTCATGCGATTGACCCGCCAGTGACGATAGAGCCGCGCATAGAGAAAACCGCGAATCGCTCCGTTGTCGCGCGCCATGGCCGGGCTGTAGGCCACGACCGGGGCGGCGGCGCGCCGGACATCCTCGGCCGAGGCCGGGGCCAGTTCCTCGAGATTCCGCCGCGTCTGCCCGGTCAGGTCGACCGCCAGCGCATTGATCACCCGGCGGATGGTCTCATGCCGGATCCGGTCGTCGACCTGCAATTCCGCCCGCATGTCCGCGCTCATATCCCTCCCGCCCCGGGGCGGTTCCGCCTCGCCCGCCAGCCGGCGCACCTGCGCCA
>NZ_JABXXP010001073.1 GCF_013376155.1 Nguyenibacter vanlangensis | reverse complement strand
GGGCGCGCGCAGCCAGCGGGCGCAGATCGTCTTCGCGCTGGCGACGCTGCTGGTGCTGCTGATGCTGACGGGGCCGTTGCGCGACCTGCCGCGCTGCGTGCTGGCCGCGATCGTCTTCACGGTGGCGATCGGCATGATCGACTGGCGGGCGATGTGGGCGATCCGGCGCGAAAGTCCGGGGGAGTTTCGCCTGGCCATGATGACCGCCGCCGCGGTGGTCGGGATCGGGGTGGAGCAGGGGATCTTCCTGGCGATCGCGCTGTCGCTGTTTCGCCATGTGCGCCATTCCTATCGCCCGCATACGATGGTGCTGCGCCAGGACCCGGAGACGGGGCAACTGGAGCCGGCGCCGGTGACGGCGGACGGGCAGATCGCGCCCGGCCTGGTGGCCTATCGCTTCGGCGCCGACCTGTTCTATGCCAATTGCGCGCGCTTCACCGACGACGTGCATCTGCTGGTCGACCACGCACCCGTGCCGGTGCGCTGCCTGGTGGTGGATGCCAGCGCGATCACCGACATCGATTTTTCGGCGGCCGGGGCGCTGCGCGACCTGCTGGCCGAATTGCGCGGGCAGGGCGTGTCGGTGCTGTTCGGGCGGGTCAGTCCCTATCTGCGCGCCGACATGGAGCGGCATCGGATCATCGCGGCTGAGGACCCGCATGCCAATTTCGCGTCGCTGCATCCGGCGCTGGCGGCGGCACGGGAGATCGTCCGGGCCGGCGCCGAGGGCGCGCCGGCGCG
>NZ_JABXXP010001072.1 GCF_013376155.1 Nguyenibacter vanlangensis | reverse complement strand
GTGGCCATGGGCTATGTCGCGGCGGGGTACGAGGCGACCGGCACGGCGCTGTTCGCCGAGCTGCGGGGCAAATTTTTGCCGGCGCGGGTGGCGGCGCTGCCGTTCACGGCGCCCGGATTCAGGCGGTAGTCCCGGACGCCGGGTTTCGGGAATTGACGGGTTTGGGTGGAGAGACGGACATGACGGTTTATTACACGAAGGATCATGAATGGCTGCGCGTCGAGGGGGATGTCGCGGTCGTCGGCATCACCGCCCATGCGGCCGAGGAACTGGGCGAGCTGGTGTTCGTCGAGGCCAAGGAGGACGGCACCGCGGTGGCGCAGGGTGACAGCGTGGCGGTGGTGGAATCGGTCAAGGCGGCGTCCGACATCTATGCCCCGGTATCGGGCACGGTGGTGGGCTTCAATGCCGCGCTGACCGACGATCCGACCCTGGTGAACGGCGCGCCCGAGGGCGAGGGCTGGATCCTGAAGCTGCGCATCGCCGATGCGGGGCAGCTTGCGTCGCTGCTGGATGCGGCGGCCTATGCCGCGCTGGTCGGCTGATCCTGTCGCGGAGACGATGAACGTGGCGCCCTCGACCGAGCACTCTTCCACCGTGCATTCTTCGACTCTCTGGCGGACTGCGCGTCCCGCCGCCGGGTCCTTCTGCGCCCGCCATGTCGGCCCGCGCGACGGCGAGGTCGCCGCCATGCTGGAGGCGGTCGGTGCGCCGTCGCTGGATGCGCTGATGGAGCAGACG
>NZ_JABXXP010001071.1 GCF_013376155.1 Nguyenibacter vanlangensis | reverse complement strand
CTACTCCCGTGATCGCAAGGGCGAACATCCCACGGATCATCTCGCGGGCTGGAGCGGCATCCTGCAATCCGACGCCTATGGCGGCTATAACCGGCTGTTCGACGCCGACCGTAAACCCGCGCCCGTCATCTCGGCGGGATGCTGGGCACATGCGCGGCGCGGCCTGTTCAAGCTGGCCGAACTCGGCCGCGCGCCGCTCGCCGTGGAAGCCGTGCGCAGGATCGACGCGATCTTCGAGGCCGAACGTGCCATCACTGGAGCCTCGCCGGTGCAGCGTCTCGCCGTGCGGCAGGAGCGCATCGCGCCCATGGTCGACGACCTGCTGGCCTGGATGCGCGAGAGTTGCGCTCGTCTGTCGAAGAAGGCCCCGGTCACAGCGGCCATGGCCTACATCTTGCGCCGACCGGAGAATTTTACCCGCTTCCTCCACGATGGCAGGATCTGCCTGACGAACAACGCTGCCGAACGCAGCCTGCGCGGCGTCGCCCTGGGCAGGAAAGCCTGGCTGTTCGCAGGCTCGGATCGCGGCGGCCAGCGCGCGGCCAACATGTATTCCCTCATCGTCACCGCCAAGCTCAACGACATCGATCCCCTGGCCTGGCTCGCCGATGTCCTCGCCCGGATCAACGACCAGCCGGTCTCACGCCTGCACGAACTCCTCCCCTGGAACTGGAAAGCCTCAACACAGCCCCATCATACCAACGTCGCATGAACACGCCCGCGTCTCTCGCCGGATGCTTAC
>NZ_JABXXP010001070.1 GCF_013376155.1 Nguyenibacter vanlangensis | reverse complement strand
GAGCTGGCCGGCGCCGCGCTGCGGGCCCCCGGCCTGGAAGATGTCGCGCGACAGCACGTCGAGCGCCTGGCCCAGATGCTCGAGGATGTCGGCCAGGCGGTCCACCACCGCTTCCATCAGGCGGATCGCGATCTCGTCGGATGTCGGGGCTTCGTGCCCGTCGGCGCGTTTCTGGTCTTCGATCTGGCGGGCGACGGTCTCGAAGGCCGAGAAGGCGGTGAAGCGGATGGTCAGCAGCCGGTCGCGCATCAGCACGAAGCCGACCGGCGAAACGAAGAAATCGTCGGGCGTGCGGCGTATCAGCGGGGTGGAGAGATAGACCGCGTCATCCTCCATGAACAGGCGCGAGGAGCTTTCGATTTCCTCGAGTGCTTCGCGGGTGGGAATGCGCTGGCCGGTCAGGCGCGCGGCCAGGGCCTGCTCCTCGGGCGTCGGGTCGATCAGGTCCAGCCAGGCGGCCCCGGCGAAGTCGGCGGCGTCGGTCACCGTCCGGGCCGGTTCGCCGGGCGGATGGGCGAGAAACATGGCGGCGCGTCATTCCTGCTGTTCCCGATCCGGTATCGGCGGGGGCGGGCGGGCTGTCAAATCGCCAGGAGGCTGGTAATTTTCGGCCATGCGGTCCAGAACACGGGACATCCCGTATCCAAGGCTTGTGGAGAACGACGTGAGCGCAGCAGATCCCAGCGCAACCGAGCGCGGCACGGCCGGCATGCCGGGGGGCGCCAACAGCCTGCGCGGCGGCCC
>NZ_JABXXP010001069.1 GCF_013376155.1 Nguyenibacter vanlangensis | reverse complement strand
CCGACATCCTGGTCCGCCGCGCCTTCGCTTTCGACGCACAGGCCCGCACCATCGACCTGGTGCGCGTGCTCGACGGCGACCAGCCGGCGCCGACCCCCGACGCGGCCCAGTTGCACCGTTATTATGACAACCACCCGTGGCTCTTCCGCGCGCCGGAATACCGCCACGCCCGGATCGTCATCCTGTCCCCCGACACGGTCGCCCGCTCGATCGAGATCCCCGACACCGAGCTGCGCAAGCTCTATGATTCGGAACAGGCGAAATACCACGTGCCCGAAACCCGCGACGTGCAGATCGTCACCGCCCCCAGCCAGGCCCGCGCCCAGGCCATCGCGGCGCAGTGGCAGTCCGGCGCCGACTGGGCGACACTCCAGGCCGGCGCCAAGGACAGCGCCACGGTGGAAATGAATGGCGTGCGCGAAAGCGCGATCCCGTCCCCGGCCCTGGCCAGACTGGTCTTCGCGGCCCCCGCGAACGCGCTGCAGGGCCCCAGCCAGACCGACACCGGCTGGGTCATCTTCAAGGTGACGCAGATAACGCCGCCCCACGACACCGATTTCGCCGCCGCCCGGACCGAACTGCGCGACCAGATCGCCCATGCCCAGGCCGGCGCGCTCGTCGGTCCCCGCGTCCAGAAATTGCAGGACGCGATCGCCGGCGGCGGCCTGGACCATATCCCCGACAATCTCGGCGCCGTCGCCATCGCCGGCACGCTGGACGCCCAGGGCCGCACGCCCGACGGCACGCCG
>NZ_JABXXP010001068.1 GCF_013376155.1 Nguyenibacter vanlangensis | reverse complement strand
GGCGGGACAGCCAGGGCCGAGCCCCGCCCCGGCAGGCCGGACGCCGCCCGGCGATTCGGCCGCCACCCCGACCGGCAGCAGAGCTTTCGCCTACAAAACAGGCACAAAATCAGGCACTTCTGTCCCATTGATGGGCATCACGTCCGATCTGGCGGCACGCGGCGCCAACCTTGGACGATGCGGCAAGGTTTTTGTATTGCCGTTCTGTGGAATTGGATCATCATCCGGATCAGGAAACGATTTCTCATCATGCAACAAGGAGACGTGGCGCGATGAAGCTTGTCACAGCCATCATCAAGCCCTTCAAACTCGACGACGTCCGCGAGTCCCTGACTCCCCTGGGCATCCAGGGGCTGACCGTGTCGGAAGTGAAGGGGTTCGGCCGCCAGAAGGGCCAGACCGAAATCTATCGCGGGGCGGAATATCATGTCAGCTTCCTGCCCAAGGTGAAGATCGAGGTCGCGGTGTCCGACGACATCGTGGACCAGGTGGTCGACGTGATTCTGCAATCGGCGCATACCGGCAAGATCGGCGACGGCAAGATCTTCGTCTCCAGCCTGGACAGCGTCATCCGCATCCGCACCCGGGAAACGGGAGAGGACGCGCTGTGACCTTTGCCGCCCCGATGCAGACCTCGATGCCGACCTCGCGACAGACCACGCAGCCCCCGATGCGCCCCCGCCTCTCCCTTGCCGCGGTAACGTCCCCCCTCCTGGCGGCGGCCGCCCTGCTGGCGACGGCCGCGCCCGCC
>NZ_JABXXP010001067.1 GCF_013376155.1 Nguyenibacter vanlangensis | reverse complement strand
AGCCCCAGGCAGGACAGCGCCAGCAATGACGCCCCCGCCGCAGCCGCCGGCAGCCGGCGCCATGTCCCGCGCGCGGTCCCAGGGTGCGTGGTCCCGGGGTGCCTGGGCCAGGGATGTCTGGAGCTGAGGATGGCGATCGCGATCCCGGTCAGGATCGCGGCGGCCATCCAGGCGCCGACGGCCAGGGGGCTCCATACGGTTCCGGGTCCATCGGTCACAGGCACGTCGATCACACGTCGATCATAGGACGGACCGGATGTCGCTTGCCATGCCTGACGGGTCGTCCAGTTGCGTCATGCCGTAGCGGGCCCGCATATGCCCGTCCGGCCCGACCAGCGTCAGAACCGAGAGATGGTTGATCCGTCCGTCCGAACCCGCGTCCTGCCAGCCGATCCGCCAGGCCCGCGCGATGGATTCCACGTCCCGGGGCCGTCCGGTCAGGCCGATCGGCGCCGGCCGGAAATTGGCCAGGAAATCATGCAATGCGGCCGGCGTGTCATGGGTGGGGTCCAGGGTCACGAACACCACGCGGACCCGTGCGGCGTCACGCCCCAGCCGGTCGAAGACCGGGGCAAGGGCGTTCAGCACCGTGGGGCAGACATCGGGGCAGCGGACATAGCCGAAATAGACCAGAACGGCCTGGCCGCGCAGGGATGCCAGGTCGAACGGCCGGTTTCGATCGTCGCGGAGTTCCAGGGCGGGCGCCGCCGCGGCCGGAACGGCAGAGCCGCTGAACCGGGCGAAGTCGCGGCC
>NZ_JABXXP010001066.1 GCF_013376155.1 Nguyenibacter vanlangensis | reverse complement strand
CGGAAATCGAGCGCGGTCATGCGCAGCATGTCGTCGCGCAGCGCGATCAGTCCGCGCGATCGGTCCGGCACGCGGCCGAGTTCGACCGTGGTGGCGATCCCGGCCTTGGGTTCGATCGCCCGGGCGCGATCGGCGGCGTAGGCCGTGCTGTCGCCCAGCACCAGGCGCGCCAGCAGGTCGTAGAGCGTATAGGCGCCGAACACGTTGCGCGGCGAGCGCGCGGGGGCGCGATAGGCGATTTCGGACGCCAGGACGGGGCGCTTGCGCGTGTCCGGCGTCACGCGGTGATCCGGCAGGTCGAAACTGTCGCCGTCGTCGAGATAGGAAAAGGCGATGCCGTCGATCGTGCGGCCCCGGCGGTCATAGGCGGCGCCGGCCATGTCGACGATGACGGCGCCATATTCGCCGATGACCCGGCCCCGCGTGCCGTCGACGAACAAAGCGGTGTTTTCGTCGATGCCGTAGCCGCGCGGGGTGCCGGTCTCGGCCATCGCCATCACCAGGCGTCCGAACCGCCCGCGCTTGAGGAAATGCTGGTCGACGATGCCCCAGGGAAAGAAGCCGAGCCCGCGCCCGAGCAGCAGGCCCGGGCGGTCGGGGTTGGTGACCACGCCGAAGGTCGTGGCCTCGAGCGAGGTGCCGCCCTCGATCATGATGTCGGACATCATCGCAGCGCCCGCGCTGGAGCCGGCGACGAGGCCGCCGGCCGCATGGGCCGTGCGGATGGCGTCGAGAAGGGGCGTCGCCCGCCCTT
>NZ_JABXXP010001065.1 GCF_013376155.1 Nguyenibacter vanlangensis | reverse complement strand
CGATGCGCGCCGAGGGGCATGAAGTGCTGTCCCTGGCGCTGGGCGAGCCGGATTTCGCGACCCCGGCGGCGGTGATCGAGGCCGCGCATCGCGCGGCGCTGGACGGGCAGACCAAATATCCGCCCGTGGACGGCACGCCCGCCCTGAAGGCGGCGATCGCGCGGAAATTCGCCCGCGAGAACGGGCTGGAATACGCGCTGTCGGACCTGATCGTGTCGAATGGCGGCAAGCAGGTGATCTTCAACGCCTTCATGGCGACGATCGACCATGGGGACGAGGTCGTCATTCCCGCGCCGTACTGGGTGAGCTATCCGCTGGCGGCGCGGCTGTTCGGCGGCGTGCCGGTCTTTGCCGAGTGCCGCGAGGCCGACGGGTTCCGCCTGACGGCGGCGGCGCTGGAGGCGGCGATGTCGCCGCGCACGCGCTGGGTGGTGCTGAATTTTCCCTCGAACCCGACCGGGGCGGTGATGGGCCTGGCGGACATGGAGGCGATCGCCGCCGTGCTGCGCCGCTATCCGGGGGCCTGGATCCTGTCGGACGAGATTTACGAGCATCTGGTGTTCGACGGCGCCCGGCATCATTCGATCGCGGCGGTGGCGCCGGACCTGAAGGGGCGTATCCTGACGCTGAACGGGGTGTCGAAATCTTATGCCATGACCGGGTGGCGGGTCGGCTATGCTGGCGGGCCCCCGGGCCTGATCCGCGCGATGGCGCGGGTGCAGGGCAACGCGACCTCGGGCGTGTGTTCGGTGGC
>NZ_JABXXP010001064.1 GCF_013376155.1 Nguyenibacter vanlangensis | reverse complement strand
GCCCAGTTCCACCGCGGCCTCGAGGGCCTGCGCCGGATCGGGCACGAGGTCGAAGGCCCGATGCAACGTCCGCCCCATCGGGCCGCAGGCCGCCGACAGCCGGGCCAGCATCGCCGTATCCAGGGTGAAATCCGCCCTGCTGGCCCCCAGCACGACACCGGCCAGGCCGGCCGCGCGCGCGGCCGCGATGTCGGCCAGCATCATCGCTTCCTCGTCATCGTCGAACAGGAAGTCGCCGGCCCGGGGCCTGATCATCGCATAGGCCGGGACCGGCAGCGATGCGGCCAGCCGCATCAGGCCGCAATCCGGCGTCAGGCCGCCCAGCGCCAGGGCGGAACAGAGTTCGACCCGGGCCACGCCGGCCTGCTGGGCCGCCCGAAGGCCGCGCACGTCATCGACGCAGACTTCCAGACCGATCATGCCGATCCCCCCGCCGGACGATGCGCCGCCAGCAATTCCCGCGTGTCGTCATGGCGGGGCGCCGCGAACAGGGTGGCGGTTTCCGCGGCCTCGACCACCTCTCCCCGGCGCAGCACCAGCGCGCGGTCGCACAGCACGCGCACCACCGCCAGGTCATGCGTGATGAACAGGACCGCGAGACCCAGATCGTCACGCAGGTCCAGCAGCAGGTTCAGGATCTGCGCCTGTACCGAGATATCCAGCGCCGCCGTGGCCTCGTCGGCGATCAGCAGTTCCGGCTCCGCCGCCAGCGCCCGGGCGATGCCGATCCGCGCCCGTTGGCCGCCGGAGAACGCG
>NZ_JABXXP010001063.1 GCF_013376155.1 Nguyenibacter vanlangensis | reverse complement strand
GGGACGGCTCGACGCGATCTCCGGCCGGGCGATCGACCGGATTGCCGATTGTTTCGTGCGCATGGACGCAACCCCGCTCGACCGTGTCAGCCGTGCCTATCCGTTCGCCTATGATCTCAATGCCCTGGGCGAGGTGGGGGAGGCCGGAAAACTGTTCGAACCGCGGGCGGCATATGGCGGCGCGTCGGCGTTCTCGTGGCTTGTCGAACAGTTTTCATCGGACGGCCAGGGCGAAGGCAGCCGGATCCTGATGCTGGGCAACGCGCTGATCGGATTGGGATTGCGCCTGCGTGGCGTGAAAAACGACTCCACCGCGATGTTCGATCGCTTCGCGGAGCGGGTCGGATGGACGTCCGGCAGCGTCGAAGCCGATCGCCCCGTTGCGCGCACGGCGTGATATTGCCGAAGCGCATGAAGCGGTCCCATCCTGAAGACCAATGGTGGCCGCTTTCAAGTTGGACGGTCCGGCTCGGTTGTTTCTCCTTGGTCGGGCGGCCATAAAAGCGACCGAGGAGGCCTGTGCGGGCTGTTGACTGGCTTCATCGAGCGCCGGAGGCGTTCGACGAAGCCATTGTCCATTCACCGCTCCGGCCGTTTCGATGCGACCGGCGCCCAGCAACGCGCTCAAGACCGGCGGGGACCCGGACGCGCTGGCCTGGCCGTACTGGGTGGCCGGGGCCGGATTGGCGCCGGCGCTGCTGCCGGCCATTCATCTGCCCGGCACGGCGCTGGGGCCGAAGGGCTTGCGGTCGGCCT
>NZ_JABXXP010001062.1 GCF_013376155.1 Nguyenibacter vanlangensis | reverse complement strand
AGCACGACCAGGCCCGCCAGGTGTGCGGACGGGTCGTCCAGCACCGCCTGCGGCGCCGCCAGCCCGCCCAGGGTCAGGCGCGCGACCACGGCAAGCAGGACCAGCGGCCACAACGCCGCCCATCGCCTCGCCCTGTGTGTCAGCCCGGTCATGACGGCGGCTTTACAAATTTTACCGGAAAATGACCAGGGGGCCATGCAGGCGGCCACGCAGGAGGATAATATGCTCACGCCGCCGCGACCCCCGGCGGGCTCTCCCCCGAAGGTACGAATTGGAAAAGTAATTATTCAAATCAGGACCATAAACCACAATATATTACGTCATTGAATAATTTATTTAATTTGCAAGTCACATATGAATTAAGACAGTTATGATAAACGCTCGATTGGATACCAAGATTTCATGACCAAGCGGCAGGAGGCAGCGGACCGAAACCAGACAGGACTGGAGCGGAAGATCTGGCATGCCAGCCTCGTCGTCGGCTTCTGTGTGCTCGGCTTCGCGGTCGCGCTGATCCTCCCCGCCTACGGCGTCTACCGGCAGACCAGCCGCGACGCGGCGGACATCCGATATTTCCGGCAGGTCCTCGACACCGCCATCCTGATCTCGCACGAGCGCGCGCCGGCCAACATCCTGATGTCCACCCCTCCGGACGACCAGGCCGTCGCGCGCCAGGCGCTGCAGGATGCCCGGCACGCCACCGACCAGGCCATGGCCCGCCTCGGCGGCGGAGACGCCCCAGGGGATGCCCCAGGG